>RFNX01000184.1 GCA_009926905.1 Flavobacteriales bacterium | reverse complement strand
CCTGAGATTGAAAGGGTTGATTTTGTTGGGTTTGGATATAAACAAATAGGATTCAAAGAATGAGTCTGCAAACCAACGGATGAACCCTCATAATAGAATCGTGAACGCGCAATGATGAATTTTGGACCTGATTTTTGAGAACACGTCAATTGTAAAGTTAATTCATATACACCTGCCGACCCTGGACTAAGTAAATAACTAGCTACAACTTGAACCGTTGTTCCATTGCTTAAAGAAATAATCCAAGTTACGAATGTAGAATCACCTGAATCAACGTAAGAGTCAATAGTCACAGAATTAACCAATGAATAATCAAAGGAACAATTCTCTATCCAAGCGCTTGAATCTGAACCAATAATCGTTGAATCTAGGAATAATATGTCACTATAAATAATCGTATCGCCTGTTAAGGATAATAATATGTTGTCGTGAATAGTTGCTGAACTATTTGTAGTACAACCAATCATATCAGTAACAGTTAGTGAATAAATTCCTGAACATAGATTTTCAATTGAAGTTGTTATTTCACCTGTGTTCCAAGAATAAACATAAGGTGGTATTGCATTTGTTACATTTGCTGAGAGTATTACATCACATAATGCATTAATGCCATCCAATGAAGAAAATGTAATATTTGGATGTGAGACAGTAATTAAGATGGAGTCATTGGTAATGCATCCATTTGGAAATTCTCCCGTTAATATCAAAGAGTTAGTACTTGAGGGAAAAATCGCAACACTATCAACTACCCCGTTTGACCATTGTAATACTGATGTATTTCCATTAGAGTAAGGCATGTAAGATTGTCCTATACAAATTGTTGTATCATTTCCTGCATTTATAATAGGAGATGGTTTCACTGTAATAGTAAAGTATTCAGTTGTAACATTGCAAGCACTATACACGGGAGTTACTGCAATATTGGATACAATTTCGTCTAATGTTGTGTTTAAAGCTGTAAAGGAATCAATATATGCCTCTCCACTAGCTGCAAGTCCAATATTTACATTATTATTCGTCCAATAATTTGATACATTTATATTACTATTGAGGTACATACCTGGAATTGTTTCTCCTGCACAGAATACTAAATCTTGTATTGAATCAGCAATTGGAAGTGTTCGAATATCAATATTTATAAAACCTACACAGCCTGTTTCTATATTAGTAAAAGAAAAAGAAGCATTTCCGTTTGACAATCCTGTAACTAAGCCGTCATTATTAATACTTGCTATATTAGAGTCATTACTAGACCATATACCTAAAACATCAGAACTTAATTGTAAGGTTGAGTTAACACAAGTATAAATTGAAGGAGATGAAATTAGGGGTAGTTGGTAAACTTCTACAGGAATAGTTGAGGAATTACACCCAGTGGTTGAGTCAGTAAAAGTAAATGTAACTAACCCATATGTAATTGGTAAAGCTAGTCCAGTTTGATTGATCATAATTGCGTTTGATGATGACCAAATACCTCCAGAAGTTGGATAAAGTTGAATACTGTTACCAACACAAAAGGGTTCAGGTTGCATAATAGTTGGATTTTCTCCACTTCCAATTGTTAATAATGTTGTTGTGGTCTCACATCCGGTAACTAGACTAGTACAAGTAAACGTTACTGTTCCTGTAGAGAGTGCGGTCACTAGACCGTCATTTGTTATATTTGCAATAGATGGATTATTACTTACCCATGAAAAATTAGAAGAACTCGGATAAATTGGCATCGTACCATCAATACACATTGTATTTGAAGGCATCCAGACACTGAAACCATTAATACTGACAGGAAGAGAACTACTGCAACCAGATTGTGCATCTGTGAACGTTAAATTCACAGAACCTATTCCTATTCCATGAATATTACCTTGATTTGTTACAGTTGCAATAGAATTGTTGGAAGAACTCCAGAAGCCACCATTCGACGAGCTTAATTGTTCGATTGATCCGATACAAATGGCACTTGGCCCACTTGTAATAGGTAGGTCTAAGACTTCTAAAAAGGAATTTTCTATATGTGTATCTGTTATTCCATCGTACGTTGCAGTTAAACTAACATTATAAGCTCCAGGTTGTGTCAATAGCAGTGAAATGTTTTGCCCTGTTGGGTTATTTACATAACCTCCGGGCCCTGTAATATTCCATTGATAAGTTTGATAGTCACTGGTTGCAGCTTGAACTGTAAATGTACTACCTGAACACTGTGATGGCTGGAAAGTTGAAAACAATGCTCCTTGGCTATTATAAGTAGGGCTACTGTAACTATGACACGTATTATTTTCACTCCAAAAATACACATTCTGTGTTTGTCCAAATTGGTGAAAGCATGATAAATAATCATTACCTTCTATACCTACAGAATTATCTCTAAAAACACCAAACTCATGTCCAATGCCTTCGTAAAATCGTCCCCCTGTAGTTGTGTACCTCTTTCTGTATTGATTTCCAAAAGGAACAGAATCTATTGCAGTTACTGTTCTAATTGAATTTCCAAATGGTTGATAGTGTACTGTGTCACCAACATTCATGTTAAAATCTATATATAAAAACTCGTTATTGATATTACAATCGTTACAAATAGCAAAAACTTTTTGTCCTTCTTGTCGAAAAGCACCTTCGTAATGCAGTGGATAGTTAATTGTATGATCCAATGATCCGTTATTAGGATTAAAAGTTGAATCTATTCCTTTTTCGTACATTTTTTTGTAAGTGTATGACCCTATAGTCGTATCACCTTGAAAGAAATAGTAAATATGAAGTTGTTGATGATATGGAAAGTTGTCATTATAGTTGTACCATAAATTCGTTTCATCCACAAAAGAACCAAGGTTTTGTTGCGCTTTTATAGGAGTAAAAGACAGCAAAAAAAGGAAGAAGATTAGTTGCTTAATCATGTTTTCTGTTTTGTTATTAATAAAAAGTAAAGCTTCAATTTACAACTTCACAAATCGCAATTGTTTCACCCCACTATCAGTTGAAATACCAATCACATAAGTTCCTGCAGGAAATGCTCAATGTCTATTTGCTTTTCGTTTGCTCCTTGTTTCAGTAATTTCCCTTGTAAATCTATGATCTTATAGCTGAAGTTGGAGTTGATTCCTGAGATTGAAAGGGTTGATTTTGTTGGGTTTGGATATAAACAAATAGGATTCAAAGAATGGGTTTCCAAACCGATTGTCGAAGCCTCATAATACAATCGTGAGCTCGCAACCAAGAATTTTGGCCCTGATTTAGCCGAACAATAAAGTTGCAAAGTCAAATCATAAACTCCTGTCGTTCCTGGACTCATGTAATAAGTAGCGTCTACAGAAACCGTCGAACCAGTACTTAAAGCTACAATCCAAGTTACTACCGTCGAATCGCCATTATCAATGTAAGAATCAATTGTTGCTCCAGTTACAAGTGCGTAATCAAACGTACAATTCTCAATCCAAGCACTTGTATCAGCACCGATAATCGTAGAATCTTGGTAAATGTTGTCTGTGAAAATTAAAGTATCTCCAAGTACATTTTGAATTAAAGTATCATTAATTGTGGCTGAGTCAGAGTTATAACAACCGCTCCCATCAAGAAGGAAGAGGGTATAAGTTCCAGAACATAAATTTTGAATCGATGGTGTTGAATAATTTGTTGCGCCGTTTGTCCAATTGAAATTATATGGAGCAGTTCCACTGATGATACTTGCTGAAAGCCCACCATCACATGCCAGCGAATCTTCACCATCGAAGCTTGAAATTGAAAATTGAGGTAATGGAATTACTGTAACAGTTATTGAGTCTGAATTTGAACAAGTATTATTACTTCCAATTACTGTGTAAGTGTTTGTAAAGGATGGAGTAAACGGAGTGTTATATTGCAATCCATTATTCCAAGTAAATGTTAAACCATTTCCTGTTACTATAGGGGTAAAGCTTTCACCTAAACATATAGTGGTATCATTACCTGCATTTACAATTGGAAGAGGTAAAACAGCTATATCAAAATTAATAGTAGAACCTAAACATCCATTTAAACTCGGAGTAACAACAAAATTGGCTATTTGAGAACCAAAAGTTGTGTTTTGCACTTGAAAAGAAGGAATATCTCCAGTTCCACTAGTAGCACATCCAATCGATGAATTACCATTTGTCCAATTATAAACTGTTCCATTTATTGCACCTGAAAAATTTATAACATTTGTAGAATCATTGTGACATACATATTGGTCAGCTATTGGGTTTATCGTCGGCAAAGGAATTACAGATATATTGAAAGTGTCTGTAATCCCATAACAACCATTAAAACTTGGAGTAACTAAAAAGTATGCCACTTGTACGTTTTGTGTAGTATTTAAAGCGATAAAAGATGGAATATTACCCGAACCATTTGCTGTACAACCTATCAATGAATTACTGTTTGTCCAATTGTAAACTGTACCATTTATAGCCCCCGAAAAATTTATAGCATTTGTGAAACCGTTATGACATGTTGTTTGATTAAAAGAAGATAATACTGCAGGCATTGGCTTCACAGTTATCGTAAATGTTATTGGTGTCGAATTACAACCACTACTAATCGGCGTTACAGTAATTGTCGCAACTTGATTAATTAAAGCAGTATTAATTGCGATAAATGCGGCAATATTTCCAGTTCCAGAAGGCGCTAAACCAATGCTTGTGTTGTCATTTGACCAATTGTATTGTTGTGCAGAACCCGAAAAAGTAATTGGTTCTGTTAATTCTCCTAAGCAAACTATTTGATCAGGAATTGGGTTTACTGTTGCAGATGAATTTACAGTAATTGTAAAATTAATTGCTGTTCCAAAACAACCATTTAAGGATGGTGTTACAGTAAAAGTTGCTATTTGAGGAGTGCTTGTAACGTTATGAACTTGAAAAGATGATATATTTCCTGTTCCTGCTTGAGCAAAACCGATTGAGGTATTATCTTGAGACCAATTGTAAACTGCATCTGGGTTTGAACCAGAAAAAACTATTGTTTGTGTAAAATCATTGTGACATACAGTTTGGTTTTGAACTTGATTTATTGTTGGATTTGGATTTACAGTAATAGTAAATTCACCAGTATCTCCATAACAACCATTAACATTTGGAATTACATTATACAAGGCTGTTTGTGGAACTATAGATGGTAAAGTATTGTAACCAATGTAAGAAGGTAAATTACCATAAGACGAAGTAACATTATTCAAAACAGAATTTGTTTGAATAAACATATTATTGTTGTTTGTCCAAATAAACGATGTGCCAGGAACATTACTTGTAAAATTAACTGGTATTGTAGCAGCGCCATGACAATTTTCCTGAGTCAATTGACTAATTGTTACAATTGGTTTAGGTTTAACAGTTATCGTAAATGTTGTTGGAGTTGCATTACAACTGCTACTTACAGGTATTACAGTTATTGTTGCCACTTGATTCATTCCAGAAGTATTTATTGTTGTAAAACCTGGGAGAGTGTTTGCCCCAGAAGCTGCTAAACCAATATTTACATTACTATTTGTCCAATTGTATTGTTGACCAGAGCCAGAAAAAGTCATTGGGGTTGTTATATCACCAGCGCAATAAACTTGATTAGGAATAGAGTCAACTGTTGCATTTGAAGTTACTGTCAAATCATTAGATGTATTCACACAACCGTTCGTTGTATTTGTATAACTGAAATTCACAGTCCCTGGAGCTAAACCTGTTACTAAACCAGCGTTTGTTATACTTGCAATACTTTGATTATTACTCACCCAGGTACCACCAGAATTTGGTGTTAATTGAACAGTTGAATTCACACAAACTGAACTTGAAGAAAGAGTGATTGTTGGATTTGGATTAACTGTAACAGTGAAACTTTGTTGATCTGAACATCCGCCTGGTGTTATATCGTACATAAACAAGGTTTGCGAAGTTGAAATTGAACCAGTTAATACTCCTCCTGCACCATTTGGAGCAGTATAAAACGCTTGATTTCCTGATAAATTCGTTCCAGTGATGGTAGGTAAAGTAAAAGAACCACAAACCGTTGCGTCTGCAATTGAATTTATAGATGGAGGACTTGGATTAACTAGAGTAATAACTTGACTCATTGATTGACAGCCAGTAGCAGTAGGTATTAATGAAAATGTATATGAACCAGCGCTTAAACCAAAAATTGTAATTTGACCAGTTGAATTACTTGTTGTTGTTATAGGTCCTGTTGTAACACCTAATAAAGAATAAGAATATTGATAAGATGTGTTTGGAGTTAATCCTAAAATAGTTATTGTCCCATCAGTTGCATTACAGGATGTTGGATCTGTTTTGGTAAGAGTAAAGGTTGGTGATGGATTAACTGTTACCATAACATTAAACGTTGAACCACTGCAAGAACCAGAGGTAGGTGAAACGGTATAATTTACAGTTTGTGGTGATGAAGATGGACTTGTTAAGGTTTGTGAAATACTTGCTTGAGGATTTGTTTGATTAGATTCACCCACTACAATTACATTGGCCACGACCGACCAGGTATAAGTCGTACCTACTGGAATAATTCCATTCATCATATTCACAGGAGAAACTGTAAATGAATTTCCACTACAAACATTAGCTGTCAAATCAGAAACAGTTGGTGTTGGATTCACAGTAACCGTTAATGTAAACGATGAACCAGAACAAGAACCTGAGCTTGGCGTAACTGCGTAAACAACATTTTTTGGTGAATTGGATTGATTTGCTAATGTTCCAAAGATATTTGGTTCATTTGTTCCAGGAAGTGTACCACTTACAGCTGGATTTGGAGTAGGTATTGACCAAGTATAAGTTGTTCCAGTTTGAGCATTGATAGGTGTAAACGAAAACGAGTCCCCGCTACAAATACTTGTAGTTTGTGCATTAAATGACTGAGTAGAATTAATTGTTACCGAATTCGTTGTTTTCGAACACCCTGTTGTATTATTTGTAAAAGTAAAAGTTACATTTCCAGGATTAACACCTGTTGCAAGACCTGAATTATTTATTGTTGCAATAGAATTATTACTTGAAGTCCAAATTCCGCCACTTGAAGGACTAAGTTGCCCTGTAGAACCCACACAAATAGAAGATGGAGCTGAAACTATTGGTAAAGAATTAAAAAATATCCTTACTGTGTCTTGATCAGCAGGGCAGGGACCAGCAGGGTCATTTGTTGTTAATATCAAGTTTACAAAACCATTTGTAATTTCACTTGGACTTGGTGAATATGTTGATGTTAAATTCGCGACGTTCGGCGAAAAGGTTCCAGTTCCTCCTGACCAATATATTGAAGTAGCCGGGCCGCTAACACTACCATTTAGTGTTACAGATGAATTAGCACAAACTGTTTGGTCAACTCCTGCATCGGCTATTGCTGGCGTCAATGTATTCAAATACCCATTCACCGTATTCGTTTCGGAAGTAACACCATCTGAAACAGTTAAACTGACATTGTATGTTCCAGCTTCCGTTAAATTTAATGAAGTACTTGAACCCGATAAATTACTTGTAAAAGCATTCGGACCACTTATTGTCCAGCTGTAACTTTGGTAGCTACTAGTTGTCGCGTTGAGCGTAAATAAACCTCCACTACATTGTGTTGTCGTAGGGCTTGAAAAAGTAGCGTCCAATGTCTGTGCATTGAAAGCAAATTGATAGGAGATAAAAAGAAGGATTACCAAAATCCATTGGGTTGCAGCGCTCTTTTTCATGACGAATAGTTTTAGGTAAGTAAATTTAGCTCAAAAAACTGAGAGCCAATACTTTCCTTAACGAATAATCGTCTTTGCGGTTGCTTACATAATTTGGAAACTCAAAACTCCCAACCAAATCGTTCTTTCACCAACGAATAAATGTAAGCTAATATTTCTTCGTTTTCGGTTTTTTCTAAAGCATCATTTACGAATGCACTCACCACCAAATTACGAGCTGATTTCTCAGAAATCCCTCTTGCGCGCAAGTAGAAAACGGCTTCTTCGTCCAATTGACCAGTTGTGGAGCCGTGCGAACATTTCACATCATCAGCGTAGATTTCCAATTCTGGTTTTGAGTTTACAGAAGCATCGTCACTCATTAATACATTTGCATTCGATTGAAAAGCATTGATTTTTTGAGCGTCTTTTCGCACGAAAACTTTTCCGTTGAAAACTGCAGTAGCTTTGTCGTCAATC
>RFNX01000506.1 GCA_009926905.1 Flavobacteriales bacterium | reverse complement strand
CTATTCTTGAACAAAGTAAATAATTTTTCAGAAGCTTGATAAGCTGATAATTCACCATTTTGAATTCGATGTTCCATAGTAGTCAATTGATCTAACCATTGTTGTTTTCCGAAAAATTCTTGTTGCAATAAAAAAGTTAAATTTTCACGCAACAGATTCAATTCTTGATGCTTCCGATTGTGGTCAAACCAACCATTTAAAATAATTTTATTGAAATAACTGTCGATTGTTTTCCAAATTTCTTCCAATCCTTCGTTATTCAAGCTACTACAAATCTGAGCTGTGGCAACCCACTCACTCGATTTGGCAGGAAATAGATGCAAGGCATTCGCATATTGACTTCGAGCTTGTTTTGCTTTCATTAAATTCTCGCAGTCTGCTTTTGTAATCACAATCGCATCAGCCATTTCCATAATTCCGCGCTTGATTCCTTGCAATTCGTCACCAGCTCCTGAAAGCATCAATAGCAAAAAGAAATCTACCATAGAATGCACAACTATTTCTGATTGTCCCACTCCTACAGTTTCAATGAAAATCACATCGTAACCCGCAGTTTCACACAATACAATTGCTTCGCGTGTATTTCTTGCCACTCCTCCTAAATTATCTCCTGTAGCCGTTGGACGAATAAACACATTTTCTTGTTGAGACAACCAATTCATTCGGGTTTTATCACCCAGAATACTTCCTCCAGTTACATTCGACGAAGGATCAATCGCTAAAACAGCCAATTTCAAACCTTTTTCTAAAACGATTTTTCCAAAAGATTCGATGAACGTGCTTTTTCCAACTCCAGGCACACCCGTAATTCCAATGCGCCATGCTTTTTTCTGATGTAGCAAACAGGATTGAATCAGAGCATTCGCTTCATCTTTATCAGCAGAAAGTTTACTTTCAATCAATGTAATCGCAGAACTTAACGCGTTTCTATTTCCCTTTATTAATTCTGGAAACAACGTTTTGGCATTCAAATCATGAATACGAGCTTTTCGTTGTTGAAACCATTCGTTAAGTCGCTCTTGATTAGGCATCTAATATTTCTTTCAAAGCTTGAATGGCTTGTTGAATATTGTTTCTAATTTCTAAAATAGATGCGTCCATCATATAACAAGGTGCAGTAATAACCTTATTTTCAGCATCAACCAATATTTCTCGAATAGTCTTTTCTTCAGTTGTTGCACCCGTAGCTTGCAATCCAGCTTCAAACGAAGGAATTTCATAAGGTGATGCTTCTAAAGAACTCCCAATTGTAAGATTCAATTTCACACTTGAACCTTCCAATGCTTTTGCCAAAACAACTGGACTAACACACAATGCAACGATTGGTTTTCCAACGTTAATCATGTTTATTAAAAGCAATTTGACATCGCTTCGAATGCTTCCATTTGGCCCATCAAAAGCCCAAGTTGTGAAATTTTTCGCACTTCCAAATCCACCTGGAATTACCAAAGCATCGATATCTGAAGGTTGAATTTCTTTTATTTCTTTGACGTTTCCTCGGGCAATTCGCGCGGCTTCCACCATCATGTTTCGACTTTCGTTCATGACTTCGCCGTTCAAATGATTGATTACATGAAACTGATTGACATCAATAGAAATGCACGTTGCAGTTGCTCCAATTTCTTCAATCGCCAAAAGCGTTAAAATTGCTTCTTGAATTTCGGCACCATCATAGACGCCACAACCTGATAATAAAACACCTATATTCATATTAATGTTTAATTTTTAATGTTTAATGCTTAATTTATCTTAATCAAATCCGTGTAAATCTTCTCATACATTGGTAGAATTCGTTCCATCGAAAAAGTATGAGAGCGTTCTTTTGCATTTATCTTAAAAGTTGGTAAATTGTCTGGATGCAACAACGAAATCATGTTTTTCGCCATGTCATTCACATCACCTACATCTGACAAATATCCCGAAAAACCGTGAATGTTGACTTCTGGAATTCCTCCAGTATTTGATGAAATTACAGGAACTCCAACCGTCATTGCTTCTAAAGCTGCTAAACCAAAACTTTCGGTTTCAGATGGCAAAAGAAATACATCAGCGATTTCTAAAACATTTGATGTATCTCTAATTTTACCTAAGAAAATTACTCGGTTACATAAATCTAATTCGCGACATAATCGTTCGCAATGATAACGTTCAGGTCCATCACCAACTAATATTAGTTTTGAAGGTATCTCTTCATTTACAAGGGCAAAAACACGCAGAACGTCTTCTACTCTTTTTACTTTTCTAAAATTCGAAACGTGACAAACAATTCGTTCACCTTCGCAAGCATATTTGTTACGCATGTGTTTGGTGAAATCTTCATTTTCCTCAGCTGGTACAACAAAATTTGGCACCACATGAATTTCTCTTGTCACATTAAAATGCTCGTAAGTAGAAGCTTTCAAACTTTCAGAAACCGCAGTCACCGCATCTGATTGATTGATGCAAAAAGTAATTACTGGTTCAAAAGATGGATCGCGACCGACCAATGTAATATCTGTTCCATGTAACGTTGTTACAAAAGGAATTGAAATGCCTTGCGATTGCAAAATTTGTTTGGCCATAAAAGCTGCTGATGCATGTGGTATGGCATAGTGTACGTGCAATAAATCTAATTTTTCGTATTTCACAACGTCCACCATTTTGCTAGTCAATTCCGTTTCGTAAGGTTGAAAATCAAACAAAGGATAATCAGAAACTGCAACTTCGTGGTAAAAAATATTTTCACGAAAACGACCTAATCTCACTGGTTGTGAATAGGTTATAAAATGAACTTCGTGTCCCTTAGCAGCAAGTGCTTTTCCCAATTCTGTTCCAACTACTCCGCTTCCTCCAAAAGTTGGATAAAGCACCATTCCTATTTTCATTCTTTATCTTTTGAATTATTTTCATCTTTTTTTTGACCAATTGGAAAGAAAAAAGTTACTCTATAAATTATCGGAAAAATCCGAACCACTTGTCCAGCTTGATTTTTTGACTTAAAACTGTAACTACTTCTAAATGGACTATTCGGTGCATTGATAACATCGTAAAAAATGGCTGCATTCAAACGAACACTTTTAGATAATTTAAAACAAAAACCACCTCCTAAAAATAAAGTTGGCGCCCATTTTTTAGGATTTGCAGTAAAATTTATAAAGTTAAATGGACTTTTTAACATTTGAAATTCCACGCCTGCAAAAACCATATCTCGATAGCGTGCATGAGCAAAAACACCTGGTCCCCAAATGTTAATATTCGTTTTTTGACCAAAATTATTCGACCAAGTTCTTTGAATTCTCAACGACGGTCCAACTGCAAAATTTTTATTTATGATTGAGGCGTGCTTCAGTTCAAAACCAAAAGCTCCTCCCAAACTAGAAAAGCCAGCATAAACCTCAGCTCCAATTTCTTGTCCATCATAAGTCATTTGTGCATTGGAATTTAAACTTAATGCAAGTAACATAATTGCAATAAAATGTTTCATTTTTTTCACTTTTAAATCAAGTTATAATCTAAAATTAACTTCAATACTGTAATGATTCAGTTAGACTTTGAAGCAATTCAGAATTTAACAAAAAAACTCTTATCCCGATAGCTATCGGGACTTCACTTTCATCTTTCATCTTTCAACTACAAATATACTTGGTTTTAAGGCATAACGAATACTTCTTTCTATCTTTGAAAAAAAGTTTTAACAATGCAATTATTAGACGGTAAAGCAACAGCTGCACAAATCAGATCGGAACTTTCTGAAGCAGTGAAACTTCGCAAGCAAGAAAAGAAAAAAATTCCACATTTGGCTGCGATTTTAGTAGGAAATGATGGCGGTTCAGTTACTTATGTCAATGCAAAAGTTAAGGCTTGTGAAGAAATTGGTTTTGAAAGCACCTTGATTCGCTACGACGATTCAGTTCCAGAAGAGATTTTATTAGGAAAAGTAATGTCTTTGAACGAAGATAAAAGTATTGATGGATTTATTGTTCAATTACCACTTCCTTCACATATAGACGAATTAAAAATCACACAAGCCATTGATCCTAAGAAAGATGTGGACGGTTTTCACCCAAGAAATTTAGGAAATATGATTTTAAATATTCCTGGTTTTGTTTGTGCAACTCCAGCTGGAATCGTGGAATTAATCGCAAGAAATAACATCGATACGGAAGGTAAAAATTGTGTCATTATTGGTAGAAGTAATATCGTTGGAACGCCACTTTCTTTGCTTCTTGGTCGAAATGCAAATCCAGGTAACTGTACTGTAACGTTGGCACATTCAAAAACAGAAAAATTAGCCGAAGTTTGTCGTGGAGCAGATATTTTAATTGCTGCCATTGGTCAACCAGGTTTTGTTACTGCTGACATGGTAAAAGAAGGCGCCGTAGTAATTGATGTTGGAACGACAA
>RFNX01000197.1 GCA_009926905.1 Flavobacteriales bacterium | reverse complement strand
TTTAGCTCCGATTAAATCCGGTTCGTTCGTAATATTTGTTCCAACAGGGAAATCACATTTCTGAATCAAATCGTTGATCATTCCTTGCAAACCAAGCGAACGTCCATCGTCAGGGTGATAAATGCGTGTGATACCGTAACCGTGTAATTCTTCAATTTCAGACGGAAGAATTGTTCCTCCACCTCCACCGAAAATTTTGATATGTGGCGCTCCTTTTTCTTTCAGTAAATCGAACATGTATTTGAAATACTCGATATGACCACCTTGGTAGGAAGTCATTGCAATTGCTTGCGCATCTTCTTGAATCGCACAATCAACCACTTCTTCCACCGAACGGTCGTGACCTAAGTGAATCACTTCACAACCAGTCGCTTGAATGATACGACGCATGATATTTATCGCTGCATCGTGACCATCAAAAAGCGAGGCTGCTGTTACAATTCTGATTTTATTTACTGGTTTATAAGGCGCAACTTGTTCCATATTTTGTAATCTTTTTTTAAGAGTGCTAAAATTAAGAAAAAAAGCTAATACTAGTGGAGAGTTGAGAACGAAGAACGGAGAGTTGAGAACGGAGAGTGGAAAGTTTGAACAAAATCAATCTCAATTTTTGAACGAAATAATCAATAATAAAACTTAAACTAATCAATCATTTCCAAAAATCGATTAAACAAATTAACTAATCTTTATTACAATCTCAAGCATAAATTGATTACTCTTTGTTACATGAAATAGAAAAAATTGGTTACTCTTTATTACAAAAAACAGTAAAAATTGGTTACTCTTTGTTACAAAATGATGAAAAGTAAAGTTTTTTTATTTCAAAAAATCCATCAAATTAGACTGAAATTCAAAACATTAGCAAAATCACTTCCCAACAACCTTCACATATCTTGATTGAAACTCATCAATGCTACTTTTTTCAAACGGTTCCAATTCGTTTAACATATCTTGAATGCGTAAAATCTCGGGATATTGCTTGGCTTCGATTTTTAATAAAAAACTCGTTTTACCAATGACTTGGATTTCAAAAAAAGTTCGTTCATCGTCGATGCGATAAAAGGATTTTTCGTTGGAAAGTTTGCGGTATTGAGGAAATTTCATTTGGGCAGATTACAAGCGTTCCAAAGGAGTTTTCACACCATCAACCAAGGAATAACACGCCAATTTATCTTTAAAAACCGACGATTTGAAAATGGAACGATTCAACAACATGCGCACACATTCCTGAATTCCTTCCACAATTGATGGATGCGGGTGAATCAACTCGGAAAGTACTTCAATTGGCATGTTTAACTTAATCAATAATCCAACGGCCTGAATCGCGGTAGAAGCATGTGCCCCAACCACGCGCATTCCTAAAATGCGCATCTCACTGTCGTTTGTCACAATGATTTTAAAGAAACCTTGTGTTTTACGCATAGCAATCGCTCGTGTAATCAAAGAATAATCCAATTTCACAACTTTCACTGGAATGGATTTCGCAATGCATTGTTGTTCATTTAATCCTACTGAAGCCACTTCTGGGTTTACAAACATAATGGTGCAGATGTTATCGTAATTCAATAACTCTGTTTTTTGCAAAAATATTTTCTCAACAGCATGACGCGCTTCGATTTCGCCCATGTTTACCAATGCAATTCTACCTGAAACGTCACCAACTGCGTAGATGTTTGAAACATTTGTTCTGGTATCATCATCGCCAATGTGAATGCCTCTTTTCGACATTTCAACTCCTGCATTCTCCAAGCCCAATCCTTCAATATTTGGTTGGCGACCTATTGACAAAAGTGCTTTTTCAACACGGATTACTTCGCGACTTCCATCCGGATAAGACAATTCGTATTCCACTTCGCCTTCAATTTTCTCCAAGCGCTCCAATTTTGCATTCGAGTGAATGACAACACCGTGAGCGGTTAAATTTTGAGAAATCAACTTCGAAATATCTTCGTCTTCAAAAGGTAAAATGCGTTCTTGTCGGTCGATAATGTAAACCTTGGTTTTTCCAAAATTAGAGAAAATCGTTGCATATTCACAACCAATGACTCCTGCTCCTACAATTACTAAACTCTTTGGGTAATCTTCAATATTGTCAATTCCATTACTGGTTAAAATCACTTTTTCATCGACATCATACTCAGGCATTTGTCGTGGACGACTACCTGTGGCAAGAATGATATTTTCACCCCAAATGACTTTTTCTTCGCCTTCGTGAATGATTTTAATCTCGTTAGTATTCAACAGTGAAGCACTTCCTCGTTCATAATGCAACAGATTTTTCATCGTTTCTGTTTGCAGCAATTTGATGTGTGCCGAATATTGGAATTTACGTTCAAAAATTGCTTCGGCTAAATTCTTCTTTACATCTTCCCAAGTCAATTCGAATTTTGTTCTCCCTTTGGAAACGATCATGTCATTGATGTCTGCTACTCGTGTTGCGAGTTCCCACAAAGTTTTAGAGGAAAGTGCGCCGTTGTAAACTCCCGCTCCTCCTACTTTGTCTTTTTCTATAAGGCAAACGCGCTTACCAAAATCAATCCCTCTCATTGCGGCGGCATACCCAGCAGGTCCAGCACCAATTACAATCAAATCAAATTTTTCCATGAATACAAAATTCACTGTAAATATAGGTAGAAAATCAATGTGTAACCTTAAGCGTATGGGCGATTCGAGAATCGCCCATACGCTTAAGGTGGTGACAAAAATATTATTGTTGGTGCTACATTCACTGTCACAATACCCGAGCCACTTGCGCTTGCACAACCCGTTCCTGAATTAGTAATAATTACCGAATACGTTCCTCCCACGCTTGTGTTGAAACTTGGAATGTTGCCTGGATTCGTAAATCCTGAAGGAACCGTCCACGTGTAAGAATACGTCCCCAATGGATTTGGCGTTGCTGTTACAGTTGTTTGAACTCCTGTACAAACCGTTGAACTGTTGACGGTTACCGTAGGTTTTGGATTGACTGTTATGACGTAATTTGTTGGTGTACCAGCACAACTTCCAACTGTAGATGTAGGAGTAACTGTATAGGTAACCGTTCCAGCAGTCGTAGCACTTGGATTCACCAATGTTTGAACTGGAATCGTACTTGTTCCACTTGCTGTAAATCCTGTAATTGAATTGGCAGTGCTCGCAGACCAAGAATATGTACTTGCAATACTTGAGGTTAAATTTACCAATGTTGTTGCTGTTCCTGAACAAATCGTTTGAGAAAGTGGTGAGTTTGTTATGACTGGTAATTGATTTACGCTCACAGAAGCAGTTGTTGCTGTTGCTGTACAACCATTATTCGTTACAGTCAAAGTAAACGTTCCTCCGACTGTTCCCATTGTTACAGTTGGGCTTTGTGTCGTAGCATTTGGGTTGAACGTAACTCCCGCTGGCCCTGTCCAAGCATAAGATCCCATCGATGCTGGGTTTCCTGTCAATGTAAGTGTTCCTCCTGCACAAACTGTTGTTGCTGAAACACTTGCACTTGGAGTGATAACCGTGACAGTTACCACTGCTGTTGTAGCCGAATTGGAGCATCCGTTAGCATCTGTAACAGTTAAAGTAAATGTCCCGCTAGTGCTTCCCATGGTTGCAGTTGGACTTTGTACTGAAGCATTGGCACTGTAAACCACACCTGCTGGACCTGTCCATGCGTAAGTTGTCATTCCAGAAGCACCACCTGTTAAATTCAGAACCGTTCCAACACAAGCCGTTGTTGCGGAAACAGAAGCTGTTGCTACTGGCAATGCTCGAATGATAACAGTAGTGGTGGTAGAATACGCCGCACAAACACCTGCTGCGACTGTATAAGTGACAGTATAAGTGCCCGGTGTACTTGTATTTGGTGTAATAACACCCGCACTTGTGATGGTTAAACCACTTGGTGAAGCTGAATAAGTTCCTCCCGTTGTGCCTGTTTGTGCTGGATTGATTGGAGTTGAACTCGAAACACATGTGGAGCCTGAATAACTAATTGTTGCATTTGGAGTTGCAACAATGGTGACACTTGTTGGAGCACTAGCTACCGTACAACCTCCTGCCGCTGGAATGGTATAAGTAACTGTGTAAGTTCCTGCTGTACTTGAACTTGGAGTGATTGCTCCCGTAAATGAACTAATTGTTAGACCTGCTGGTGTGGAAGTATATGTACCTCCCGATGAACCAACCAAGGTGACTGCTTGTGCCGTACCATTACTCGTACAGAATGAACTTGGAGAATAAGCGATGCTTGTTACAGTTGGTTGAGCAATGAGGGTGACGATGCCGTTAGCAACAACAGCTGGACAACCACTTGAAGCTGCAATAGTGTAAGTAATATTGTATGAACCTGGTATGTTTATTACACTTGGAGTGAAAACACCTGTTGTTGAATTAATTGTGAAACCTGATGGAGCAGTATATGTACCTCCTGTAAAAGCATTGGTTCCAGTTAATGCTAATGAAGCTGGAGTTGTTGAACTTACACAAAAAGATGCTGGTGTTAAAGTTGCAGTAGGTAATTGCGTGATAGTAACTTGAACAGTGTTACTTACAACTACAGAAGCACAAGAAGCAACTATTTTAACAAAATAAAAACCTGAAGTTGTAGGCGTAAAATCGGGTGATGAACTTGGAACTCCTTGGGATACTGCAGGACTACCACAATCATCTGCCGCGCGTCTAAACCATTGGTATGTTAATGGAGCACTACTATTGGCAACAACTGTTAATGCAGGTACGTTATTAGAACAAGCTGAAATTGTTATTGGTTGAGTTGTTATTGTAATTGGTTTATATGAGTTTGGTGTGAAATCAATTCCTGAATATCGATAAGTATTTGCTAATGTTGGATTTGAAAAACCTGAAATTAAAGTCATTGGATTTCCATTGTCTTCAACTGCTATGATATTATTACATGGACCACTACTATTTGCAGCAACTGTTGCATATATTTTTGGGGAAGTTCCTGAATAATCAACAACCAATCCTCTTGCATAACATGTATATTTATAAGATTGTGACCATGTACTACCTGATTTTGTAAATTTCAATATTCCTCTTGAAGTTGTACTATTTGCTCCATCATCTGCAATATAAGCAGTACATCCATCAGGACTAATAGAAAAATCAACTGGAGCTGCACTAGTATAACCAGTTATCATTGAAACTGCTGTTTGACCAGAAGTTGTTGGTAAACCAGAACCTATTTTGTAAATACCAGCAGGAGAAGATCTAGTTGTTATGTATAATTCTCCATTAAAGATTTCAATATTTTGACAATTATTGATTGCTGGCGTATTGCAAATCTGAATAAAATTGCCAGCCCCATCAAAATACCAAACTCCACCAACAGTTGCATTTAGAGCCCCTGTACAATAAAAAGAATTTGCAACAGCTCCTGGTATCACACTCCTAAATTGTTGATTTAAATAAGGAGTTGGTGAGCCTGTTGAAGGAATTATGGTTTGGTTAATAAACGACCCGTTTGAACTTATTACATTTACTGCCTTAGGACTTGCTGTTGCTGCTGAACTTGTTCCTACACTAAAATTACCACCCGGTACAGTTAACTGACCGTTATAACTATTTAAAAATCCGTTTGTAGTTGAGGATCCATTTAAAGTTAACAAATTCGTTCCAGTTATATTAAATAACGAAGAATAATTATTTGATGAAACAGCACCTGTAGTTGGACTAATTTGTTCGATTGTAATTGGTAAAGCAGTGGTAGTTGAAGTTGTAGTTGCAGAACCATCCCCATTTTTAAAAACAAGTAGATTACATTCTGTAAAACCGACACATGATGAGCTCACATTAATTAACCAAGAAGAAGGAGGTGTTGAAGAACATGCTCCATTTGTAATACTGGTTATCAATAATGTTTGGTTAATTGTAACAGCAGGAACTGTTATATTAAAGGGATTTGTTGTATTTACCGTACTTACAGTTGAACCAGAGTTTATAGTATATTGTACTGTTGTACCAATTGG
>RFNX01000509.1 GCA_009926905.1 Flavobacteriales bacterium | reverse complement strand
AATCAAGCATTTGCGTTTGAACAAATCTTACTTATTAATAGAAACGCCTTTGCAAAATTTCGCTGTGAGAACAAATGATCATTTAAGAGTTGACACTACATTTGATTACACTTTTCAAAAGAAATTTGGCTCAAAGAAAATTGCTGGTATCCGCGTAAAAAAATTGAATGTAAAACATAAAAGTTTACAAAATGAACTTACTTTCTATTACGCCAAAAAAGTTCCAGCAAAATATGCAAACACATACACAAATTTACCTGGACTACCCGTGTTATTCTATATTCCAACTGAAAAAGGACTGTTTCGTTATACCTTGACTGAAATAAAATTCAACACTCCTCCATTACAACTTTTCTTGATTCCAGCCGATTACAAAAAAGTGTCGTTCGATGAATTCACAGATGAATTTACAAAGATTTATGAGAACGAACAAAAACATTGATTTTAATTTAAAATACTTTTGAATACTTAAGTAATTTCTACTTAAAAATTGATTTCTTTCTACTAACATTTATCTGTTTAAACTATTCCAATTTACTCCATTTGTTGAGGCTTAACTCGTTTATCTTCGTAAAATAGCAAAAAGCGAATGGAAGAAAACGAATTTATACCTAAAAACGCCCCTGAAAAAGAGGAAAAACAGGTGAATACTAAAAAGAAGAAAGAAGAGAAAAAAACAGAGGAGAAGGCACCAAAAACTCCAAAAGTTAAATTCTCTTTAGCGAATAGAATTGACAAGAAAAAAGTAAAAATATTTGTTGGCACAGCGCTAACACTCACTTCTATTTACCTTTTCATTGCTTGTATTTCCTATTTTTTTACTTGGACTGATGACCAAGATCGCTTGTTAAATCAATCACTTTTTGAATTTCTTTTCGATTCGAATAAAGAGCCCGTTGCCAATTGGTTAGGGAAGTTTGGCGCTTGGACTTCTCACCTACTTATCTATCGATTATTTGGTATTTCTTCGCTTGGACTTTGTTTTTTAATGTTGATTTCGGGGGTTCGAGTATTATTTGATTACACAATTGTGAATATTAAACGCTCCTACTTGATCACCCTTTCGTACATGCTTTGGAGCTCATTGTTCTTAGGTTTTTTTGCTTCAACTTTGAATTATTCGGGTGGAACTTTTGGCTTTTATTTAAACGAATGGCTAGTTTTAACTCTTGGAAATTTCGGAACAATGTTGCTTACTTTAGTGAGCTTATATGTCATTACTACGCTGGTTTTTAATCCAAATTATGTTGAAATTTTCAATAAACTAATGAGTGGAAAAGAAATTATTGCAGAGAAAGCTTTTAATCGCGAAGAACTGCATGATAACGTTTACAAACCAAGTTTTGAAGACGACATTATCATTGTAAACACCATCAAAGACGAACAAATCAAAGAAGATGAAATCTCAGAAACTGTTGATTTCACAAAACGTCATGAAGATGATGAAGATGAAAATGAATTCAGTGAAAGTGAGTTGATTGTAACGATGAAAAATGATTCAGATTCAGACGATTTTGAAATTGAATTTGCTCCAGAAGAAATTATTTCAACTCCAATTCCAACAACAACTCCAGGGTATCACCGCAATGTTGACGAAGAAGATTTAGCAAGTGGTTTAGTGGCTGAATACGGTGAATACGATCCGAAAAAAGATTTAGAAGGTTATGTTTTACCATCGATTGATTTATTGAGAGATTGGGGAACAAGTGGTGTTTCTGTCAACAAAGAAGAGCTTGAATCCAACAAAAACCGAATCATTGAAACACTTTCGCACTACAAAATTGACATTGCTAAAATCAAAGCTACCGTTGGTCCGACAGTGACTTTATATGAAATTGTACCTGCGCCGGGTGTGCGTATTTCTAAAATTAAAAACTTAGAAGACGACATCGCATTGAGCCTAAGCGCTTTAGGGATTCGTATCATAGCACCAATCCCAGGAAAAGGAACAATTGGTATTGAGGTACCAAATTCAAATCCAGAAATGGTGAGCATGCGTTCATTGATTGCTTCTGATAAATTTCAACATTTCGACGGAGAATTACCAATTGTTATGGGGAAAACAATTACCAATGAAACGTTCGTTTTCGACCTAACAAAAATGCCACACTTATTGGTTGCAGGTGCCACTGGACAGGGAAAATCTGTTGGTTTGAATGCCATTTTGATTTCGATTCTTTACAAAAAACATCCAGCTCAAGTGAAGTTTGTTTTGGTCGATCCAAAAAAAGTTGAGTTGACGCTTTACAATAAAATTGAACGTCATTTCTTAGCGAAACTTCCCGGTGAAGAAGATGCGATTATAACTGATGTTACAAAGGTTGTTAGCACCTTGAATTCATTATGTATTGAAATGGACGACCGCTATAATTTATTGAAAGACGCTGGTGTTCGTACGATTATTGAATACAATGCGAAATTCATTGGCCGTCGATTAAATCCAGAAAAAGGACATCGTTATTTGCCATATATTGTCGTTTTAATTGATGAGTTTGCCGATTTGATTATGACTGCTGGAAAAGAAGTGGAACACCCAATTGCACGTATTGCGCAGTTAGCTCGTGCGGTCGGAATTCACTTGATTGTAGCAACTCAGCGACCTTCTGTAAGTGTAATTACAGGTATGATTAAAGCCAATTTCCCAGCGCGAATTGCATTTAGAGTATTGTCTAAAATCGATTCAAGAACAATTCTGGATGCTTCGGGTGCTGATCAGTTGATTGGTCGCGGAGACATGTTGATTTTGACAGGTTCGGACATGAAACGTCTGCAATGTGGATTCGTTGACACACCAGAAGTGGAAGAAATCTGTGAATTCATCGGAAACCAAAGAGCGTATCCAGAAGCATTGATTCTACCTGAATATATTCCTGAAGGTGGCGAAGCGATGGGAGAAATGGATATGAATGAAATTGACCCGATGTTTGTAGATTCAGCGCGTATCGTTGTTATCAGTCAACAAGGTTCTGCGAGTTTACTGCAACGTAAATTGAAACTGGGATACAATCGTGCAGGAAGAATAGTCGATCAATTGGAAGGAATGGGCATCATTGGTGCGTTCCAAGGTAGTAAAGCAAGAGAAGTATTGTTTGGTGACGTGGAATCTTTAGATGAATTCTTGAGGTCGAGAGGTTTATTGTAAAGGATTATATAGAAGTTATTTCACTTCCAGACAATTACATTCAAACAAACCTTTTTCGATGTCGATATCGATTCGTCCGAGATTGATACCTGCCCATCCAACTTGGTTGATGATCACAGTTTGATTGTCTCTGTTTTTTACAACAGTTGGTTTTTCTAAAAACGTGTGTGTATG
This sequence comes from Flavobacteriales bacterium, assembly GCA_009926905.1. Classification (GTDB taxonomy): domain Bacteria; phylum Bacteroidota; class Bacteroidia; order Flavobacteriales_D; family Crocinitomicaceae; genus UBA952. The sequence continues at coordinate 593 of RFNX01000509.1, read as the reverse complement.
TCCACCCAAAATCAAATGAATCTGCGAAGAGTTTTTAGCCAATACTAAATCTGAAATTTTCGTTTTATCTTCATAATCGTAACCGAGATGCGACAAACATATAATGATGTCACAACCTAAATCTGTTAAGTATTGAGCCCAAGTATTTGCAGAATCGATTGGATCTTTGTAAATCATTTCTGCATAATTATCATCTGGAACAAGTCCTTTTAAATCAATTCCTATTCCGAAAACTCCTATTTTAATTCCTGATTTTTTAAAAACGTGATAAGGTTTAATTTCGTTAGCTAAAATTGTTTTTGAAAAATCATAATTACCACACAAAAAAGGGAAATTCGCATGTTTCTTTGCATTCAAAAAGCCATTCAAACCAATGTCAAAATCGTGGTTTCCCATTGTCGCTGCGTCGTAACCTAAAGTTGACATCAATTGCATTTCTAACTCACCATGATAGGCATTGAAATAAGGAGTTCCTTGAAAAATATCACCAGAATCCAATAAAAGTACATTTTCTTCTTCTTGTCGAATTTTCTGAATCACCGTATGTCTTTTTGCGACACCCCCCATTCCTGGAAATTTCGAATGATTCGCTG
>RFNX01000110.1 GCA_009926905.1 Flavobacteriales bacterium | reverse complement strand
CCGTCTAAGAAATCTCGGTCGTGAGAAACAAGAATCAAGGTGCCGTCAAATTCTTTCAACGCTTCTTTGATGATGTCTTTGGTGCGCATGTCCAAATGATTTGTTGGCTCATCGAGAATTAAAAGATTTACAGGTTCCAATAACAATTTTATCATTGCCAAACGTGTTTTTTCACCACCTGAAAGCACTTTCACTTTTTTCGTTCCAGCTTCACCACCAAACATAAATGCACCTAAAATATCTCTGATTTTTGTACGAATGTCACCTTCAGCAATGTTGTCTACGGTGTCGTAAACACTCATATCTTCATCCAATAACGACGCTTGATTTTGAGCAAAATAACCAATTTGCACATTGTGTCCCACTTCACACATTCCTTCAAAATCAATTTCTTTCATGATGGCTTTAATCATTGTCGATTTTCCTTCACCATTTTTTCCAACGAAAGCCAATTTTTCTCCACGTTGAATGGTCATGGAAGCATTTTCAAAAACGACATGGTCGCCGTATTTTTTACTCAAATCAGTAACTGTCACAGGATAATTTCCTGAGCGTGGAGTCGGAGGAAAGCGCAATCTCAAAGCTGAAGAATCCACTTCGTCCACTTCGATAATGTCTAATTTTTCCAACATACGAACGCGTGATTGCACTTGATTTGTTTTCGAATACGTTCCTTTGAAACGCTCAATAAATTCGGTCGTTTCGGCTATAAATCGTTGTTGTTCTTCGTATTGTTTTTGTTGTTGTGCACGACGTTCCTTTCGCAGTTCGAGGTAATGTGAATATTTAGCTTTGTAATCGTAAATTCTTCCCATTGTCACTTCAATCGTACGATTCGTGATGTTGTCAACGAACGCCCTGTCATGAGAAATCACAACTACAGCCTTAGCATTGTTCACCAAGAAATCTTCTAACCATTGAATCGATTCGATGTCCAAGTGATTCGTAGGCTCATCCAATAAAATCAAATCGGGTTTTTGTAATAAGATTTTCGCCAATTCGATGCGCATTCTCCAGCCACCACTGAATTCGGATGTGGATCGCGTAAAGTCTTCTCTTTCGAAACCCAATCCTTTCAATGCTTTTTCAACCTCGCCGTCGTAATTTATTTCTTCGATGGAATAAAACTTTTCGCTGATTTCAGAAACGCGTTCAATCAATTTCATGTAATCATCTGAATCGTAATCCGTTCGAACTGTCAACTCGTGATTAATCACTTCGATTTCGTCGCGCATCGCAAAAATAGATTGAAAAGCTTTGGACGTTTCTTCGAAAACAGTACAATTATCTTCCATCAACAAATGCTGAGGTAAATAAGCAATGACAGCATCTTTAGGAGCTGAAATACTTCCACGTGTTGGTTTATTGATGCCTGCAAGGATTTTGAGCATCGTAGATTTTCCAGCACCATTTTTTCCCATCAATGCAATTTTGTCCGTTTCATTTATCACAAAAGAAACATCACTAAAAAGCACGGAACCACTAAACTCAACCGCTAAAGCATCTACAGAAATCATATTTTTTTAATTTGAAGTCGCAAAGATATCTTTTATGGAAATGTGGAGGAGGGTTGAGCTTGGTAAATATTGAGTTGTTGAGTGAATATGAATGAAAAACGGTAAATCCTATATTTTTTGAAGATATAAAATTTACTTATCTTATTAGGTTTGATGTGCAATTAGATTTTTTTCGATATTTACGGAAATAATAAAAGTTATGTACAATACAATTCCAGAAATTCTAAGAAAAATGGCCATTGAAAATGTTTTTAGTACGAAGACATATCAGAATTGTTGGAAAATTTGGCAACCAGAAATTTTAAAGATTTTGGGGAATAATTACTCAGAAAATGAAATATTAAATCTCGGTGATCACTTGTCTGAAATTTTCAGAAAGACAGGTGGAGGCGGAAGAGGACAAGGAGAATTATCTGCTAGCGGAACAGCATGGGAATCATTAGTTTGCTGGTATATAAATTTATGTGCAATTGGAAGTCGGGTAGTAGCAATTAAAAAAATGAGTATTGTTCCAAAATCTATTCAAGATGCAATAACAGTTAATTATGGGAATTTCGCTTGTAATACAGAATCAGATATTACAATTATAGTT
>RFNX01000111.1 GCA_009926905.1 Flavobacteriales bacterium | reverse complement strand
GTAAAGCAATGATAATTGAAAAATTGAATACTTGAAAGTCAAGCCACTCCTAGAAATCCATGTTGGAACACTTTCAACTTTGTTTCCTTTAATAGATACATTTGCACCGCCTGAACGAACGGTTGCTTCTTGGTAACGCCCATCCATAAACGAAGAAGAGGTAAACACAGACACGCTTGTTCTTGGGCTCAAATTAAAATCCGATTGAACGAACATTTCTAAACCAGCTGTTCGCGCATTGCCAATGTTTGTTCGGAAAATGATCAAATTTCCAAGGGAATCAGTTTGCGCCAAAGTTCCCAAGCGGTTATTGTATTGCAAAAGGAAACCAGAAAAATCCCATTTTAGGAATTTCCATTTGCCTCTGAAACCAATTTCTGCATTGTAGCCAAACGCATCTTTTAGATTTTTATCGGAAACTTCATAAACCGATTGCGGTATAATGTCTTTAAAAATTACGGGACGATAAGCTTGCGACCAACCGGCGTAAAGGTTTATGTCTTGTGTTAAGTTGAATTGAGAATTAAAACCTAAAAGCGGAAAATTGTGTTTGATTTTATTAGGAACTGCAGAATCCGCATAATAACTGATCTCGCCAGACATGTTTGTTTCTCCAATTTCCATTCGAAATCCTGCATTGACAGACCATTTCTTGGTTAAAAGAAAACGATTCTCTGCAAAAAATGCGAAATTACTAGTTTTGTAATTCAGATTTCTTCCCCAAACTGGATTCACAAGCGATAAATCAAAATCAGTTCCAGTTGTTCCTTTCCCTTGCTGCCTTCTGTGTAAATTATTGTTCATGTATTGAAATCCTACCGCAATGCTACTTTTTTGGTTGAAAAGTGAATAAGATTGAAGCAAACGCAATTCTGTGGTATAACTGTTAAAATTGTCAATGTCAACTTGACGATTGTTATATTGAAGTGTTGCAGTAGCAATCGTATCCTTTATTGTTGCTAGTTTATCGAATAAAACGCTACTTCGTGAACCAAGAACGGCTGAGGTTGTCAATCGTAATCTAGTTGCTTTTGCAATTTTCCAATCAATGGAAAGGGAAGGAATGTGAATGTTTGGACTGTAATAATTTCTAGAACGGTTGACATTTGTGGATCAGCTCGAAACATACTATCAGTAAGCGGTCCAGGAACGTGTGTGAGGTAATTGGAGTGTGTCCATTCAACTTTTATTTTTAGCTTTTTTGAGGGTTCATAGAAAAGTGAAATTGCTTCCGAATTGAATGCTGCATCGCTGTTGTTTCGATAACCTGTAATCCATTTTCCATTGATCCATGCGGAATAACTGAACTTTCCAATTTTACCTGTAATGCCGTTAAAAGTACTTACTAAACCATACGATCCAATTGTATTGACGCTCTCGATTGCGATTTTCTTAGTGGAATCGGGTTGTTTGCTGATATAATTTATCATCCCTCCAAATTGAGCACCGTATTGTAAAGAACTTGTTCCTCTCACAAATTCAATACGCTCCACTGCCTCCATCGGAATGTTATAATGACTTGCTGGATAACCGTACATGTCTGAATTGGTAATTATTCCATCTTTTCGATTGTTAATTTCCCAACCTCGATGCGCATCCAAACCACGCGTTGAAATGTTAAGTTGATTTCCTGTCCCATCCATATCGTATACAAACAAACCTGGAATTTTAGAGAAAATTTGTCGGCCGTACTTTTCAGCCAATGTTACATTCTTTTGACTGAGCTCAATTACTTCTGTTTTCTTTCCTGAAAAAATATATGTTCCTTCAATGGAATCTAGTCGTTGTATGTCTGACGTGCTTGCTTTACTTTCAATCGTTACCAATAATAAATTTCTTGTTTTCAAAGAATCGCTTTTGTTTAATTGTCCATAAGACTCAAAAACTAAAAAAAAGCCTACAATTAAAAATAAAATTCGATGCATCTATTTTGTAACAATTTGATTCTATAACTAAAAAAAAAGCCAGACAAAATCTGGCTTAAAAAAAGGGTTGATAAATTCTTATTTAACCTTCACAACTCTATGAGATTGGATTTTACCATCAGTTGTTTTAACATAAACGTAGAACGTTCCTGTGTTTAATTTTTCGATATTTAATTTCACCTCTTTAGAATCTGTGAAAGATTGTTTCATCACTTGTTTTCCTAATGAATTGTAAACTTCAACAGAACCACCAGCTAACATGTTATCAAAAGCAACTGTAATCAAATCTTTCGCTGGATTTGGATAAACACTTGAAAAAGAAGGAACTATTTCATTAATTCCAACAGGATTGCTACTTA
>RFNX01000140.1 GCA_009926905.1 Flavobacteriales bacterium | reverse complement strand
TAACGTTTTTCCAACATTTGAAAACTACGTGGAACAATTCGATATCTTCTGCTCATTGATTGATGAAAAAGGTTTGTTGATTTATAACGAAGAAGATGAAGAAGTGAAAAAATTGGGAGAAAAATACCATTCGAAAATAAAAACGCTTCCGTATTCTACTCCAAATTTTGAGCCGAACGACCATGGCACAACTTTGCATTTTGAAGGTAACGATTTCGATTTGCAAATTTTTGGCCCACACAATCTTCAAAATTTAATGGGAGCTATGCATTTAGCTGAGGCTATAGGAATCAAACCATTTGACTTCTTTACTTCAATGAAAGATTTCACTGGAGCAGGCAAACGATTGCAAAAAGTTACTGAAAGCAATTCATTTGTACTTTTCAAAGATTTCGCACATTCTCCATCGAAATTAAAAGCAACTACAAATGCAGTAAAACATCAATACCCGAACCGTAAAGTTGTGGCTTGCATGGAATTACATACCTTTTCTTCACTGAAAAAAGAATTTCTTCCGCATTATAAAGATGCCATGACAAAAGCAGATGTTGCTGTGGTATATTTCAGTCCTGAAGTTGTAAAACACAAAAAATTAGAACCTATTTCAAAAGAATTGGTTGAGGCAGGTTTTGGAGGTAACGTTCTCGTTATGAATGAAACACAAGAAGTGTTAGATTTTATTCACGTACAAAAATGGGACAATTCAGTGCTTTTAATGATGTCTTCAGGGAATTTTGATGGAATCGATTACGACAAATTAGGAGAAGAACTGAAAGCTGGACTTGAAGCATGAATAAAGAAGAAATTTATCAAGCAACACTTTCAAATTTAAAAAGTAAAATAGCGAGTTTGAAAGTAATACTTGAAGATAGTTTTGGAGCAGCGGCAAGTAACGATGCAAAAAGTTCTGCTGGTGACAAACACGAAACTGGAGTTGCTATGGCGCATTTGGAGCAAGAAAAAATAACAAAACAAGTTAATGAATTATTGTTGCAACAAGAATTGCTTCTAAAAATAAATCCAAGTATTTCTCACTCAAAAATTGGAATAGGAAGTTTGGTGAAAACAAACAAAGGATGGTTTTACTTTTCAATCGGATTGGGTGCTATAGAAATAGCCAATGAAACTGTTTTTGCAATCAATCCTAAAGCGCCATTAGGTCAACTTTTAGTAGGGAAAACAGTAAATGAATCTGTGAAATTTAACGGTGCAACTACTGAAATACTTCAGATTTTATAAAACTACCAACTGTAGTATTCATCTGGAAAATACGCCTCATGAAATTGTTTTACAAAATCTACAATCTGACTTTTATCTCTAAGGCGATTCAATAAATTCGCATTGGAATCAAAAGAACGAAATTGCTTTTCATAACCTTTTACATCCTTTTCAATGCAAGAAATAGCTTCCTTTTCAGGAAATGAAATGTATTCTCTTACTTTTTTAAAACGAGGATTTCGTTGCAAACTAAAGCGTTCTTTCTCCAAATCAGCAACGCGTTCTTTCAATACTTTGATATACGATTTCAATTTATCCTCAGGAAGTTTTTCTAAATGCTCTGGCGACTTTGTTACCCATTTCAATTCCAACTGAAGTAATAGAGATAAATCTTTCTGTTCGTAAGCAGCTGTTACCGTTTGCATGATTTCCAATTTCTCTTTTTTCAAATTTTCATCTGGTTCTAAATCAGGATGTAAAACTTTTGTGAGTGCAATGTAAATGCTACGAATGTTCTTAAATTGTTCGTCTTCAACAAGTTTTTGTTTAGCTTCTCTTTCCAGTCTTTTCTGAGATTTCGTTTGTGAGTTAAATGATTCCTTATTGTTTTCCTTTTGTTCAAATGCACTTTTTATTTTCGCATGATATCTGGCAATACTTTCAGGATCGTCAATATCAAAATCTTCAGCATTTACTTTCGCTCCGTACATGTATTCCATATAAGCTGCAAACTCGTCTTTATGTGCTTTCTTCTGTTCTCGAATGAACTCTTGATAAGTTATATCACCCCAATTATCATACAAGAACTCTATTTCATCTGTCACGGGAATAAACTCCAATGCTTCATGGATAAGAATGACAATGGATTGTTTTATCAGCTGTGTCACTTTACCAGAAAGACGCTCACGATTCGTGGCATCATCGAGTGCAAAAGCCAATTTGATTTTCGCTTCAGCAATTTTAATTTGTTTGGGAGTAATTGATTTTTCAAAAAGCTGTATCAAAAGTTCGCCTTTCTGAGCATCAGTCAATAAAGCACTTTCTAATTTCTTGATACGTTCGTTTAAACGATTGAAATTTTGTTGTTCTTTCGATTGTTTACGCGAATTTTTAGAAGAAATTTTTAGCTCCGAATTATCTGATTGTTGCACAACAAAAGGTTGATTGAAGGAAATT
>RFNX01000517.1 GCA_009926905.1 Flavobacteriales bacterium | reverse complement strand
ATGTGGTCCCAAGCAATTCCACTGATAATGGCAATATTTGGTTGGTACAAATGAAATTTTGGTCGGCGGTCGATTGGTGAACTTAAATATTCATCTCCCTCAAGAATCATATACTTCGCATCGTCGCTTAATTTCACCATGCAATCGTAACCCTCCAATTGCGCGCCAACCATGTAATCAACATTGATTCCCAATTTATTAATTGCATGTAGCAGCATTGAAGTAATGGTTGTTTTTCCATGACTACCACCAATTACAACGCGAATTTTATCTTTACTTTGTTCGAATAAATATTCAGGGTACGAATAAATCGGTAAATTGAGTTCTTTTGCTTTAATCAGTTCTGGATTATCAATTCGGGCATGCATTCCAAGAATAACGGCGTTTAAATCAGCGTGAATATTTGCTTCGTTCCAACCAATTTTAGAAGGAAGAATTCCTTGGTTCTCTAAACGTGTTCTAGAAGGTTCAAAAATTTCATCGTCTGAGCCTGTTACAATTGCTCCTTTTCTCGATAATGCAATGGCTAAATTGTGCATAGCACTTCCACCAATCGCAATAAAATGTACATTCATAGCGCTAATTAATTAAGCGAATGTAGTTGGGATTAAGAAATAAAATTTAACTGATGTGAATAGTTACACACAAGCAACTATTAATTCAAAACTTATCTTTCTATCACAGTTTCACCAGAAGATTCATTGAACCAAACGGATTCAGGAATTGGACTACCGTTGCGCGTAAAGTAATTGGTACCACTTTCGTTTGTAATTTGTTCGTAAACAACACCGTAACCGTTTTTATCTACAACTACTCTTCTCAAAATTACAGAGATAACAAAGCCTTCAGAATTTTTTGTTTTATAAACTCGTTCTGTCATTTTATTTTTCTCAAAAGCGACTCCATTTTCATCCACTAAATTATTCGCGTTTTTACCAAGAACGATTTTCGCATCTGCTTTCTTTTGAATTTGATAACCTCTTAATTCTTGTTCTGCCCTACTAGCAGAATCTTGTTTGTAATTCGCGTAATTAATTTTCTCAATTTTTGATTGTTGTTCATACTGACGTTTGTTATCGTCTGAAACAAGACTTCGACTTTTTAATTCACTTTGTGATTTATTTCTGTCAATCGTAATGATTTGAGCCGTGTGCTGTTCTTGTAATTCCCTTTGGAATTTCTCTGAAGAAAAATCAGAATTATCTTTCCATTTGTCGATGATTTGAGAAATCTTTTCTTGGGAAGCTTTGGCGTCTGCCTGCTGTTTTTCGATGGTAACTTCAGTTAACAGTTTTTTATCCTCCATATCGTATTGTAACTCAACTGCTTCTTTTTGAACATCTCTTCTAACCATTTCTGTAACGCTTGCATTATTATAGGCTCTTATTTTCTCACCTTCTTGACGTGCTGCAATTACTGTTTGGTTATAATAATTACCATAATCATAAGAATCTTTTACGCTTTCTTGTTGTTTCAACGGAGATGCTTTGCGATATGCTGTTGTTTCATTCATATCGTTATATGCACTTACTGCGTCTTTATTAGCAACAATTTCACCAGGTGCATTAAGCTTTGTTGACGTTGCAACCGCTGACGATGTAGAGTTTGCTATATTAGTTGTGCTAACATTGGCTTGTTTTACCAATTGTTTGAGTGAATCAATACTTTTTTGCAACTGTGTGATTTCATTTTGGGGAGCAATTTTCTTAGCAATCACATAATTTTTGGAAGAACGCGTTAATTTTTCAATAGCTTCATCGTTTTTATTAGCAGAAACCGATTTGTAGGCTGCTTCTTTCTCTAAATAATAAGCCTCCATTTTTGTGATTTTTTCATTGAGTTCCACCACTTCAGGCTCATTCACCTTACTTTTCATGGGGTCAGAATTCAAGATGTTTTTAGCAACATTATAAAAAGATCTACCTTTTGCGTAATTTTCTTGAGCTTTCGCAAGTTGGTCTTTGTATGCTTGATCTTCGGAATTCTTTTTATCTTGAACTTTTTGAATGCCATCTTGAACTTCTTTTGAATACTTATCAATTAAGGCTTGACTAGAGAATTTTACGATGGTTGGTTCAGTTGCTCTAAATGCTTTGAGGGCATCATCATATTTTGCTTTAGTAGCTAAATCTGTTGCTCCTTTTAATTCCTTTTTAACCAATTCTTCCAACGAAGCATCAGAAAGATTTCCTTTTAATTTGGCAATTTCTCCATCAATAAAAGTTTTTGATTCGGTTGATACGTAAGCGCTGCATTGTATTTTGAAATGGCTTCATTGTATTTTTTTGCTGTAACAAATGAGGCTGCTTCTGCAATTGCTTTATCGTAATTAGCTTTATTTTTTAGATTTTCATCTTCTTTCAATTTTTCAGCTGCAATTTTTTGTAATTGACTTGTTGCATAAGTATCTTTAGGAATTATTGATAATGCTTCTTTGTAACGTGATTCCGCAGTTGCCCAAGTTCGTTTAGAAAATGCATCATCTCCAGCAGACTTAGATGCTTCATAATCTTTCTTTTTCTTAGCTTCTAAATCAAAATCATTGATAGTTTTTTGTAAGGATGCTCGTTTTTTGTAAATAACACTGTCCAAAGGATCTACAACTAAAGCAGAGTCATAATATTTTAATGCGCGTTTTAAATCTTGCTTAGCAATTGCTTGATTTGCTTTTGTATCATATTTGGAGGTAAAAGCAACTTTTGCAGCCTTTTTATAAGCTTCTTTAACTTTTTCATCCATATCTTTCTTTTGCTTTTCGTCAGGTCTAACTATAAAAGCTGGTTGGTCCCAAATGAATTTTTCGGCATATCCAATTTTTGCAAAACTCAAATCTGCACCTTGTTTTAACTCATATAGTTCAATTACCAATTCTTCTAGCAATTCTAAAGTGGTTTCAGTTGCACGTTTTTTATTGATTTTCAAAGTAACTAAATCAAAAAGTACTTTTTTTGAAACATATCCAGGTTTTGAAACCATTAAATCAACAGCCTCATTGATATCAACTTTTCCACTTATAGAATAATTTCCATAATTGTCTGTAATTGATTTTGAAATTGTTCTTCCTTCTTGCATTAGGTAAATAGTGGTTCCAAATAACTTATCTTTTGTTTCGAAATTGTTTACAGATCCTTCCATTGAAATTGTAACTTCGCTTGCTTGAGCT
>RFNX01000520.1 GCA_009926905.1 Flavobacteriales bacterium | reverse complement strand
AAAAAGATGTTGTTTTTCTGTGAATCAAACTTTCAGTTGGTTTAGAAGTGAAAAAATCGATGGGATTAAACATTTTGACAACATTAATCTGTTTTTTAAAGAAAGACAACTCGTGAAATTCATTGCCTTTTGAATTAATAACTAACCAATCAAAAGGGAATTCGATGTTTGAAGCAACATAAAGTTTTTTAATTTTTTGATTAACTAAATAAGAAATATGTGGAGCTTCTTTAAGGATTGAAGAACTTCTTTTTTTTATCTCTTGAGGAGTGTTAAATTCGTTATTTCTGGTTTCTTGGAAGAAATATTGATATTTCTTTAACCTGAAAACCTTTATAGAATTTTTTAAAATACAAATATGGAAGGCATTGTGACCTGAAGAACTAGAAACCAACAATACAGCTTCGTTTGTTTTTAATTTTGATTGAACTTGTTTAACAGCTATTAACTTTTCTACCTTACTTGCTGTTTTCGATAACTTATTTAAACTCAAGAAATCGGTTGGTTTCCTTTCAATTTGGGCAAGCAACTTTTGGTATGCATTTTTATTAATGATGTGTCTTCCAACTTTATTAATTGCAACTTTTGAGAAATAACTGAATTTTTCAAACGCGAACTCGGATAAGCAATGCCTGTTTTCAATGTCATTTTTGTCTTTAAAAAAATCAAGCAGTAGAATTATTTTATCTACGGGTGAATTATTATAGGCATCAAAAAAATTCAAATTTTCTTGTTGTAAATACATTCTCCAATAGGGCAAAATTTGCTTATTAAATTCCAAAAGACGAGTTAGCTCTTTTTTATTTGAATTTCGAAGAATTGCATTTTTAGTAAAATAATCCAATACAGACATTGAATTAAGAAAGCATGGTAAAATTTCCCCAATTGGATTTCGACTGTATTTTTCAATGTAAGGTAAACAAATTGAATCTCCTTTTTCAGGTTGATTGTTGCAATAAAAAGCCATTGATAAAACTCCATTGATATTTGTTCTCAGACTCTTTTCCTTTTTTGGTAAACAATTTTCTGCTTGTTTGTAGAAGGAAATAACTTTTGAAAGCACTTCTTTTTCAAATTTTGGATGAATAAAATCAGAGGGTTTCGAACGAATATCATAGCCAACTAAATCAAACATCCTACTTCCTTTGGAACGTAGTATGATTGCTTTCTCTTGCGGAAAATAGGGCGTTTCATTAAAAATCAATAATGCAGAATCTAAATAATTCATAATTGGCTCAATACGTTTATGTTTTGATTCAATTTCATTACCAGAATCAAAATAATATCTCTTTCTATAAATCTCACATGTTCCATAAATGTGATAAATGAAATGTGCACTTATTTTTGAACGTTCGGAATAGTTATTGTGTAATAACTTCAATGCTTTTTCTGCGTGGATAAGTGCTGAATCACCTACAAACGAGAAATGATAGAAATAGCCTAGCTGGGCATGAAAGTAAGCTTTGTAAATGGGTGAATCTTTCTTTTTAAGTTGGTATGCTTCTTCAGCTGTTTTGCGATAAGCATACATGTTATCATTCCAAAAGTGAATTTTCGATTGAATGGATAAAATCTTATAGCGTTGGTCTTTGTTTAATTGTTTCGCCAATAGTTGGTCACATTTTAGCAAGGCGTTATTGTAATGCCCATCGTAAATGAAATGAGAGATTTCATTTTCTTTTTCTTGAAAGTAACGTGTTGGTGTTTTTGAAGCGTGAAAAGTAGTTGAAAAAAGCAACAGGAATAATACGGTTATAAACCACTTCATATTCAGAATAAGAAACAAATAAAGTGATTATCAGTGAAATATTATTGCAGTTTAGTAAAAATGAAACAACTTGAAACAAAAAAATCCCGCCAACTTTAACTATAAAAACTCGACTAAATCTTCTCTTTTCAAAACCTGAGCATCAAAAATAAAGAAGCAAATGAATTGTAAAAGCTTCATATTGAAATAATTTGGCTAGTTAATTGAAATAATTTAGCACAATTAACCCTTCAATACGGGATAACCCTTACAGAACAAATCTAACATTATTTTGAAATAAGATAATCCTTATTTTTATGACATAAACTGAATAATATGAAATCTGTCAGTGCAATCATTTTGTTTTTTATGCTTTTCTTTTCTGGATTTGTAAGCTCACAAGTAAATCAAACGGATACAAATACCTACGTAATCAAAAAAAACAATGGCACTGAATATATTGGTAAAATTATAAGTGATGATGGAAGAGAAGTATTAATTGCAACAAAGGAATTAGGAAACATCTATATACCGAAAGCTGATATTACTTCTATTAAAGTCGTAAATATTGAGAAAGAAATTGTGAATAATGTATATCGTGGTAAAGGTGTTTTTACGACACGTTATCAATTTTCAACCAATGCATTTCCGTTAGAAAAAGATGAAAACTATGGAATGATTAATTTATATGGACCAGAAGTTCATTTTGCAATAAATAAGCGGATATCAATTGGATTAATGGCATCATGGATTGCAAGCCCTCTAGTTTTAGCTGTAAAATATACCATCCCCACTTCCAATGAAAAGATCAATTTTGGATTTGGAACGCTATTAGGAACAACGGGATATTTAAATCAAGCGAAAGGATTTGGAGGACTACATTGGGGTATGGTTACCCTTGGAGACCGAGCTAAAAACGTGACTTTATCACTCGGATATTCTTTTTTCAAAGCTGGACTACCTAGATACGACGTATTTTATCAACCAGGTTCGTATTCGATTAATCAATCCTATTATAGCAATATAATGGAAAAAGTGAATTCGCCATTAATAGTAGCTCCTGTTTTTGGGATAGCTGGTATTGCTCCCGTTGGGAAAAAAGCAAGTTTTATCCTTGATGCAATGTTCATTTTAGGTAAAACAAGTGGTGAACAAGAACAAGATATTGTAACCTATTATGATACTCAAGGTCAACCATCTTACAATGTTGTTTCGGAATTAAGAAGTGTAACAAACCCTCGAATAAATTTTGTTTTTATGCCAGGAATGCGTTTCCAAAAATCTGAAACGAAGGCCTTTCAAGTTTCTCTAGCAGGGATTATTGGCTATGAGGATTATCTGTATTCATTTCCTGTGCCAATGTGTAGCTGGTTCTATAAGTTTTAATACCAATTAAGAAGAACAAAAAAATCCCGCCAACTTGTGCTGACGGGATTTAACCTAACCTACTACTAAATGGGTTATTGTTTGATTAGTTTCATCATTTTATTACTTTCAAGTAAATTAACATAATAAGTTCCTGTTGCAAAAGCAGAAACATTAATTGGTGTTTTTGTTTCGTTCAAATTACATTTAAACAATAATCTTCCGCTAATATCAAAGATTGCAATTGTTTGACCAATAAAGGATTCACTCGCCTCAATTGTGAAAATATTATCTGTTGGATTTGGATAAATAGATATTACATCTTCTATTAATTCAATGAAACCAACTCCGCTACAATCAATAACCGTTAAATTACTTATTGCATTTGAGCTACATCCATTATTATCTGTAAAGGTGTATGTAATCGGATACGAACCAGTTCCAATAGAAGTATTGAAAACATTGTTGTTAACTGAAGTGCCAGAATATATACCACCAGTTGGTAACCCACCACTTAATGTAAACAAACCTAGTGTGTCACAAATTTGATTATAATCAGACAATAAGACCGCTGGAAGCGTATTAACTGTTACAGAAACAGGTTGAGAGGTTAATGTATAATTATTGGAAAGGTTTGTAACTTCTACAGTGTAGTTACCACTTTGGGCAGGTGAAAAATATGGCGTCGTAGCTCCAAAAATTGATGTATTGTAATTTTTCCATTGATAAGTAAGATCGCATCCTAAATTTGTGCTTAGTGTTGAGTTTTCATTTAGACAAAAACTAAGTCCATTATTATTTGCAATTTCTGGAATGACATCAAGTGTGAAATTATAATATACTGGAACTGGTAAAGTTTCTACCATCATAACAAATACGAGATTGATATTGAATCGACCGATAGTTTGGGGTGTTCCATAGATCGTTAAACAACCGCTTTCTCCACCTAAAAACATTCCAGACCATGCTTCTGTAATTGGATCAATATCGGTACCTTCAGTAACTTTATAATTTATACCAGGTAAAGTTTCTACATCTGCTAAATAATAATTTCTGTTATTGCTTACACGAAAAGAAAATGTAAATGTGTAAGGAACTTTATATTGTGCATTGGGAAGATTTGTGAATTCCTCTGGGATAGTTCCAATTGTGTTATTCGGAAAATTTGATGGAGAACAAGCATTTGGAGTCAAATTAGTTATATATTTACAACTATTATACTTCAATGCAATTGTTGTATTATATTGCGGGATAATTAATTCCCTATTATATCCACCTTGTCCATCATTTTGACCACACGCCGTTAGTTCTGAAGAACCTTCATTACTGCCCCAGTTTCCATTTACGAATTTAAATAATTGAGTTTGTCCTATAGCTGTACAAGGATAATTAACTGTTATTGTCCAAATTCCATTTCCAATGTTGGTCATAGTGCAACTAGGGTCACTGGGTGTCCAGTTAGGTAGAGAAGATACACCAAGGTCTGTAAAGTTTCCACCAATTCTCATACCGTTAGGATTTAATGTCAGTCCTGCATTTGAGATATCTACTTGATAAGTTATACTTACCTGAGACCAGATTTTGGTCATAAAAATAAACCCAAATAGAAGGGCCGTTAAAATGTACTTTTTGTTCATGATTGTTTGTTTTTAAAATTTTAATTTATTGCTATATTGAAAATTATTGTCTAATTCACTCATTTTGTCTGCCAGTTGTTTGAATGCTCTCCACAATTGTAATTCACGATTTATTAACTGAGCTCTGTCACATTGAATTATGTAGTAACCGAAAAGATAATACACGAGTTCAGGGCTAATATATTTCGAATTTATTGCTATTTGTAACTCTTCAAAGAAACCTACATAATCGTATTTGTCAGTTTGAATTATCGAATTGATATTTTCCCCATTCTCTAAAATTCTTCTTATATTATTAAATTTTGAATTATTCTTAAATCGTTCTCTCAGCTCAATAAAAAATGAAGCTTTTTTAAAATTTCTTTCCTCTCTGTACTGTTTTAGTGCCCAAAAAGCAGAGGCTACTGTTGCAATAACACCAAGTATTGTTGCGTACTGTGCTATTAATTCGGTTTTACAACATAACAAAAACATAAATCATTATTTTAATTTTCCCCTACTCTCCAGCTTTTCGGGTTGCGCTCTTATTGAAAATCAGCAGTAAGACTGTTCGCCTGCAAAATAAAACATGCTCACTGCAACCACTTTGCAGTCTAAAAATTATTTTGTTTGCCATTTTAAATTCAGATTTCCAGCTTGTTTGAATTGGTAGCTGTTGCTGCTTTTATCAAAAATTAAAGGGCAATGAAATTCGTTTTTGAGCGCGTTTAAATAGTAAAACAAACTGCGTTCAGAAATTTCAAGCTGCTTTGCAAACTGCGCCGCAGAACCAGTATTGCTTTGCTTTACTCCTAAATAAATGCGTTGCAAGGTCGCCAGTTGTTTATTAATAAAAAAAGTATCTGTTTGTAAAATCGTTTCGGCTTCTTCGTATTTCCAAATCAACGCGCCATTTTCAGAAAACAGATAGCTTTGCTTAAAATTATTCCACGCAATGGGTGCGTTCAACTCCTCGCGAATAAACTTGGTGTAGTTGTAAATCATTCGCTCTGAAACACCCAATAGTCTCGCAACATCAGCAGGTTTTCCCGTTTGTTTCCGCTCTACTAAATGAATAAATTTTCTCAGTTTTTCTAAGTGCATATACCACTAAGTAGAATGAGAAAAGAATTTGTCCCGATTACGCTACACTTTTTGCAAGCAATCGTTTTACAACTGTTTTCAACTATAAGAAATAGATACATTGCATTATTGACAATTCTACTTTCCTGCACATCTGGCTCGCAAGATTCCACCTCAGATAGATTTTTCCATCATCGGTGCAAAGAAAAATCAAGGGAGTGCAATCAGTTTGCAGTTTGGGATTTTGTTCATTTCTAACATAAGAATTTGGGAGAACCAATTTTCTTGTATACTTTTCGATTACAATTATTAGAAAAATAAAACAGAAGATTATGTTGTTTTTACCACAGAGGATCACAGAGTTAACGGAGAAAAAAACAAATGTTTTTTTTTGAAATACCTTAGTTTGTCAAAGTGAATCAAATACATTTTCACAAAAGAATCAAACAAAAAATGTACTTCTTTAGTTGTTAATTCATCTCTGCGTCCTCCGTTTTCTCTGTGGTTTGATTTTTTCTAATCAGAAGTAAAAAAATAATTTGCCTTGACTTTGTTACAAGAAAACTAAATG
>RFNX01000200.1 GCA_009926905.1 Flavobacteriales bacterium | reverse complement strand
TTTATGAACTGTTTAACAACAGCTTTTTTTCCGCTGTAGATTCCTAAATAATAAGTGCCAGCAGCTAATTTTCTATTCATTTCAATTGTTTTTTGAGCTGAGCCGTTCACAACTTGAACTTTGAAAGAAGAAACTTCTTGCCCATCAACATTAAACAATTTGCATTCAATAAATTCATCTTGAACACCTTCAACCACTAAGTCAAAAATACCAGTATTAGGATTTGGATACAATTTTACAAGATTGAAGCTTGCTTCAATTTCATTTATACCAACATTGCTTTCTACAATTACAGTTGTAGAACTAATACAACCGTTTGCATCTTTTACATAACAAGTATATGTTCCAGGAGCTAAATTGGAAAACAATGAACTAGAAGTATAATTGGTTCCATTTATACTATAAGTGTAAGGTGTTAATCCTCCTTGACCTGTTAAAGTTATTGTACCATTATTTCCAGATGAAATTGTTGAAACTCCCGAAGAATTGACTGCGGTTGGTTGCGTTATAGTTGTGTTGAATGTTTTTGTACAACCATTAGCATCTTTAACTGTAACTGTATATGAGCCAACAGAAAGATTACTTAGGGTACTAGCTGTGAAAAAATTTGTACCGTCTATACTATAGGTGTAAGGTGTTGTTCCTCCAGTTGCAGCCGCAGAAATTGAACCATTATTTGCACCATTACACGTAATCATTGTTGGTACAGCAGTTAGATTCAAAACAGCTGGTTGAGTAATTGTTAATGTTGTTTGACCAACACAACCATTTGCATCTTTCGCATAAACAGTATATGAACCTGCAGCTAATCCAGTAAATTCATTGGTGGATTGATAAGTTGTTCCATTAATTGAATAAGTATATGTTGTTTGCCCTCCAGTTGCAGCAATGGAAATAGCAGCATTTGATAGTCCGTTACATGTAACTTGAGCATTTTGATTTGGAGTAACTGTAATTGTAACATTTGAAGTTAATGAAACTGTTCCTGATCCTGAACATCCTGTATTGTCAGTAACAGTATAAGAATATGTTCCAACAGCTAAATTTGTAAATACACCCGTAGATTGAGGAGTTCCATTATTCAACGTGTAGGTGTAAGGAGCTGTTCCACCTGTCGGAGTTATTGTAATTTGACCATTATTTGATGAACAACCCGGTTGAGTATTAACGGCAGAAGCAACAGAAATACCAGATCCAGAACCAACAGTTATGGTTAATGTTTTTGAATCGTTACAAGTATTGTCATCGGGATTTACACTATTTACGGTTGTAGAATTAACAGTAATCGTGTTAGAACCATTAACTAACCCAGTAACGGTTACGAAAACAGTATCTAATGATCCAACTGCAGTTAGTTGATTAGAAGTATAATTAACGTTTGTTAGAGCACCTGAACCAACTTGCCAATTTATTGTTCCACTCGTAATCGCAGTTGTACCACGATTTTCAATTACTACTCCAATTTGGGTAGAAGAACCACAAGCATTTCCTGAAGTCACTTGAAAAATTCCAGCTACAGAAGCATCTTTTGCATCTGGATTAAATCTAATTGCAGAAACTCTAGTTTTTGTTCCAGACGCTGAATTTGCTCCTGACTGATACAATCCTGAATAATAAAAAGTTACTCCATCAAAATCATCAATACACATGTGATGATAGTCACCCCAACGTGTATCGCCATTTGAAGTTTTTGAATTTGCTCCAGCAACAATAGTAGTTTCAGCCATTGTCATCGTTCCAAGAGGATCACATGGTTTTCTTCCAGTCATTTTTATGGAAGGGAAATCACCAGCTGTTGCACTTGAAGTGGAATAAGCAATTAAAATATTACCATATTTATCAATGTTTATTGCCGGCATCCATCTGCTTGTTCCAGTTCCAGGTGCATAGGTTCCTTCTTGATATTTGGTCCAAGTGGCAGTAGTAACTCCTGATGCTCTTCTCAATTCTACCCAACGAACACCCGCTCTATCTGCTCCATCAACATCGGTAGAAAGTGCAGCAACAATTGTTTGATGAGTATCAAAAACACGCATGGGTGCTTTGTACATAACGGGCTCACGAAGAGGATCTAATGTGTTATTTGTACCCGGTTGTTTGATACAAGCAAAACTAGTTAAGCCACATAATTTAGAATCTATTTCTGCTATGGAAATATCTTGTATTTTGGCCGTAGTTCCTGTATTGTTAGTCCAGTTTATAGTCATTTCCCATAATTCAAGCCAGTCATTCGAACCACTGTCAGGAGATCCATTAGAATGCGACTCATCATCTCTGTGACGAATAAATAATGGTTTCATTCCTGTTGGTGCCAGGTTGTCTCCTTCTAAATCAACTGGTGTAATGGATTGAAAACCAAAGCCATTTAGTGAATAAGTTATTGGAACTTTGATGAAAGGAGAGGTTGTTCCATTAAGAAGAGAACTCAACTTCATAGCATAAGTTGTTGGAGGTCCTCCTTCATTTGTTGTAACTAACAATGCATCTGAAGATCTCGAAAACGAATATTTCGGATAATCTGGGAATTGGGAACATGTAAACGAATAATACCAATATGCACCTTGTGGGTTACTTGTTTTAGAAACGTATACCAATAATTTATTACCATTTGAAGAAAACTCGGTAAGGAACCATCTTTTAGCAGGTTTATAATATAAAACTATTGGATCACCAGCACCTGCTGCACCCCCGAG
>RFNX01000629.1 GCA_009926905.1 Flavobacteriales bacterium | reverse complement strand
CACTCGCTTTAGTTAGCCAAGCCCAACGTTCCAAATCTCCCAAATTAGTTGTTGGAATCGTCATCGACCAAATGTGTTACGAATATTTATACCGCTATCAAAGTAATTTTTGTGAAGGTGGATTCAATCGTTTCCTTCAAAAAGGACTCAATTGTAGAAACGCACTTTACAGTTATGTTCCAACATTTACTGGACCTGGACACGCTTCTATTTACACAGGAACAACACCAAGCAATCATGGAATTGTAGCAAATGATTGGTACGATCGAACATCTTCTAAAGTGATCAATTGCGTTAGTGACAAATCTGTGGCAACAATTGGAAGTGCTTCAACTGAAGGTCAGACGTCGCCGAAAAATCTAAAGACTTACACTATTACCGACCAATTAAAAATGACTTATCCATCTGCGAAAGTGGTTTCAATGTCGATAAAAGATCGTGGTGCAATTCTTCCAGGTGGACATTTAAGTGATGGTTCATTTTGGTACGATTATGCAACAGGAAAATTCATCACAAGTACTTATTTTAAAAAGGAATTACCTAGTTGGGTAGCAAGTTTCAATGATAAAAAGAATGCAACAACTTACACTAAAACGTGGGATTTATTGTTGTCAAAAGATAAATACAAAGCAGTTGACGAAAGTCCTTATGAAGTAGTTTTGGCAGGCAAATCAGCAGCTACGTTCCCATATAATTTTATCGAAATGGGCGGTGGAAAAGCAAGTCCACAATTGTTTACGATTTCACCTTATGCCAATACACTTTTGACGGATTTAGCTTTAGAATCATTGAATCAAGAAAAATTGGGCGCTGATGTACAAACGGATATGCTTTGCATTAGTTATTCCACACCAGACATTGCAGGACACGCTTTTGGACCTTACTCCTTGGAAATGGAAGACATGTATGTTCGCTTGGATAGAGAATTGAAACGCTTGTTGGATGCTTTGGAATTGAAATATGGAAAAGAAGGATTTGTGGCTTTCTTAACAGCTGACCATGCGGTTGTTCCCGTTCCACAAATGCTGATTGACAAGAAATTACCAGGCGGATATTTCTATATGGATGAGAAATTAAAGGAATTGAAAGCTGCGACTGTTAAGCAATTTGGAGTAGATTTAATCGAAGCGGAAGAAAATTTAAATATATACTTAAATCACAAACGAATCGATTCCTTGAAACTTTCAAATGAAATGGTGGCTCAATTTGTTGCTTCTCAAATTCGAACGTGGAATGCTGTGAAAGCAGTTTATACCGGAACAGAACTTTCACAATCAACAGCAGAAGATAACGAATGGCGAGACATGTTGCGAAAAGGCTACGAATCCAATCGAAGTGGTGATGTCTTGTTTATTTTAGAACCGGGTTATTTACCAAAATCAGAAGATACCCCAAAAGCGCACCTTGGAACTTCTCACGGTTCTGCTTTCAATTACGATGCGCACGTTCCGTTATTGTGGTACGGTGCAGGAATTGCTTCCAAAGATGTTTTTCGACCGATGGAAATAGTAGATATTGCACCAACATTGACACATATTTTAAATTTACAACGTTCAGGTGCAATGACTGGTCAACCAATTTTAGAAGTTCTTCAAAAATAAAAAATGGAAAGCAAACAATTTTTCATCGATCACGTTGGGCAAACGAATGAACATCCCTTTTTAATTGAAGTCGAGCGTGCTGAAGGAATTAATATTATCGACAAAAAAGGAAAAGTATACATGGACATGATTGCTGGAGTTGCAGTAAACAACATCGGACATCGTCATCCAAAAGTGGTGGAAGCCATCAAAAATCAGGTAGACAAACACTTGCATGTGATGGTTTATGGTGAGTTTGTACAAGATTCACAGAATGCTTTAGTCAAATCGCTACTTTCTATTTTACCAGCTAAATTAGACGGAGTTTACGTCGTAAATTCAGGAACAGAAGCGAATGAAGCGGCTATTAAATTAGCAAAACGCGTGACAGGTCGAATGGAAATGGTTTCGTTTCGCGGTTCGTATCACGGAAGCACTTTGGGTTCTTTAAGCGTTTCTGGAAATGAAGTAAAGAAATTGCCTTTTCGTCCTTTGATGCCGGATGTGCGTTTTTTGATGCACAACGATATTGAAGGAATTCAACAAATCACTGAAAAAACAGCTGGCGTTATCATTGAAACCGTTCAAGGTGACGCTGGAGTGCGTGTGCCACATTTGGCTTTTTTACACGCTTTGAGAAAACGTTGCGATGAGGTTGGCGCTTTGTTGATTTTCGACGAAATTCAATGTGGAATGGGACGTACAGGTACGATGTTTGCCTTTGAACATTTTGGAATCGTTCCAGATGTATTGACTTTAGGCAAAGCGTTAGGAGGTGGAATGCCAATCGGAACACTAGTTTCATCTCAGAAAAATCTAAATGAATTCACCTACAATCCAATGTTGGGTCACATCACAACTTTCGGTGGACATCCAGTAATTTGTGCCGCCGCCGCTGCTTGTGTAGAAGTGCTGAAATCGGAAATTGATTTTAGAAAAGTTGAGAAATTGGGAGCTTTGTTGGAGGAAATCATTGTCAAACACCCAGCGATTAAAGCTACTCGAAGAATTGGAATGATGTTTGCTTTTGATATGGAATCTTCAGAACGTGTGGCAAAAGTTGTCGATAAATGCCTTGAAAAAGGATTGTTGACTTTTTGGTTTTTGTCTCATCCTTACAGCTTTCGATTATCACCACCATTGACCATTTCAGAAGAAGAAATCCGAGAAGCAGGCAAAAGAATTTTAGAAGCAATTCAGGAAACGGAGTAAGTAGTGCAAATGTTTCTTCTTAAAGAAGTATCTTTGTCAACTATTTAGAATAAATGAAAGTAACAGAACATATACAAAACGCTAACGAAACCTTATTCTCATTTGAGATTTTGCCACCATTGAAAGGTAAAAGCATTCAGTCCATTTACGACGGAATCGACCCATTAATGGAATTTAAGCCGAAATTTGTAAACGTTACTTATCACCGCGAAGAGTATATTTACAAAGAACATGACAACGGATTATTAGAAAAAATCGCCATTCGCAAACGCCCAGGAACTGTTGGGATTTGTGCTGCGATTATGAATAAATACCACGTTGATGCGGTTCCTCATTTGATTTGTGGAGGATTCAGCAAAGAAGAAACCGAAAATGCTTTGATTGACTTGCAATTTTTAGGAATTGATAATGTGTTGGCTTTGCGTGGTGATTCAATTAAAAATGAAAGTACTTTTCGCCCACATGCTGACGGACATGCTTTTGCGGTTGATTTAATCAATCAAATTTCTGAAATGAACCAAGGAAATTACATGATGGACGACGTTCAATTGGAACCAACTGATTTTTGTATTGGAACGGCGGGTTATCCTGAAAAGCACTTCGAAGCAATGAATCTTTCTACAGATTTAAAATACCTGAAAGATAAAGTAGATGCTGGAGCTCAATACATTGTAACGCAGATGTTTTTTGACAATCAGAAATATTTTTCTTTTGTAGACGAATGTCGAAAAATAGGAATTACTGTTCCCATTATTCCAGGTTTGAAACCAATAAAAACGTTGGCGCACATTTCATTTTTACCGAAATTTTTCAAGATTGATTATCCGGTTGAGCTTTCTACAGAATTGCTAAAATGCAAAGACAATAAAGCTGTTGAGCAATTGGGAATCGAATGGGGGATTCAGCAATCGAAAGAATTGAAAGCGGCTGCTGCTCCTTGTATTCACTATTATACTATGTCTAATTCTTCGCAAGTGAAAGCTATCGCTAAAGAAGTTTTTTAAATCAATATCATGACTAAAAATCCAATTATTTACTTCGCTCTCTTATTTGTTGTTTCGTTCACATCGATTGGATTTTCTCAGTCTTTGAAGTTGAAAAACGTAGTTGTTATTGGGCAATTTGACAAATCCGAAGATCGCTACGCTATTGAAGTGAGTTTAACAGAATTGCTTACGCAAGCTGGTGTGAAAGCAATGCCATCTTTGAATTTATTAAAGAAAGGTGCAAGTGCAACCGTTTTGGCGAATGATAGTTTACAAAAACAAATGAAAGGGGCTGGTTACGATACCTATTTGGTCGTAAACGTGAAAGGTTACGATCATAAATTCAAACCTTCAACTTCCAAAGTAACATTCGCTGAGGTTTTAGAAATGACGAGTATTTATCATTTGTACCGCGACGAAGCAACATCAGTAAGCTTTGATTTTACGTTTTTCCGCGACAATCAAGTTGTTTATCGAGAGGTTCTTAAATGTGGAAGTATTTCTGACCGAGATTCAGTTTTGAAAAAGTTCCGCAAGAAAATGACGAAGGTTATTGCTAAGAATTGGAAATGATTTTTTTAATGTTGAATGTTTGATGCTTAATGTTTAATTAATTTCAACTTTTAACTTTTAACTTTTCATTCTGCATTCTCAATTTACTAGTTTCCTAAACGGAATTGCTTATCCAATTCAGAATCTTTTGGATCGCCGTAAACGCCACATTTTGGAGGACGTTCAAACAATTTGATGAATTTTAGTTGCGCCTGAACTGGCCAATATTGTGATGCAAACCAATTAACTTTAGCGTTGAAACCGTTCCATTGATAAATCCCAACTAATGGAATCTGAGCTCCAGGAATCATCATCCAAGCACGGTTTAAACGAATTCCAATACCCAAACTGTAATGAAATTGTGCCATAAAAGGTTTTT
Organism: Flavobacteriales bacterium; assembly: GCA_009926905.1. Taxonomy (GTDB): domain Bacteria; phylum Bacteroidota; class Bacteroidia; order Flavobacteriales_D; family Crocinitomicaceae; genus UBA952. The sequence continues at coordinate 1,741 of RFNX01000629.1, read as the reverse complement.
GAAATTTCAAAGCGACTGGATGAAGGTTGTAATTATCATCATACGTTTCATTTCCTTTAAATAAATTGTAATCGAAATTGAAACCTAAGCTTTGGTCAATGAAATGCTTTCTCGCTTTATCGATTTTCTTTTTTCCGTAATAGATTAAAGTATGAGCTGAAATTCTACCGTAAACGTAATTGTTTGTATACGAACCTTTTCCATCGAAAGATTGAATGATATCACCCACAGCATTTTTGATGTCAACGTGTGTCGCTTCATTACCACTTAACTGACGAAAACCCAAACCCCAATCCACGTAGTCCATGATTCGGCTTTTTTTCAAAGGTTTGATGGGAATTCCTTTCCATTTTGGGAAATGGGCAAAACCAACTTCAGCAAAAAATCCCAATTGACCTTTTGGCGTGATTTCGTACGTTCCACGTGCTCCACCATTGTCGGTTAATATACCCGAAACAGGTTTGGAGGGAATCATATAGGTTGCCCCAGCAGCAAACATAATTCCATCATTGGTTACAATAATGTAATCGTTGCCTTTTGTTCCTTTTTTGAAAGCGCCTTGCGAAAAAACAAAAGTTGGAACTAAAAATAATAAGCAGAAAAATTTTCTCATTCGGTAGATTAGAAATTAAAATCGGTACTTAATTCAAGCATTTTGTCCATCACGGCATCGTTATTCCAATTTTCGTGAATGTTTTCCATTTCCATCACTTTATCCATGATTTCACTTTGTTTTTTTCCTTGGTTGTAAGCCACGCTGTAGCGAATATTACTAAATGTCACTTGCGAATATAACGGCAACCATTTATTTGGATACATTTCACTGAATTTTGCTTCGATTTTCTTTCTCAACAAAAAGTCAGGGTCAGCCACAAAATCGCGCATAACGAAATAATTATCTAAAGATAAATCTTGTAGTGCATCTCCATCTGGTTTGCGTTCGATGCTGTATTCTTCAAAAATAGCTTCCCAATTTTCATTGTGTTTCTGCATCAAACGATTCATAACCGTACAATCTTCAAAACCTGCGTTCATTCCTTGGCCATAAAAAGGAACGGTTGCATGCGCTGCATCTCCCATCAAAGCTACTTTTCCGTGCGCCCAAGGATAACAACGAATGATCGCCAAGTTCGACAACGGATGATCTTCCCAAGCATCAGCGATATTCGGCATCATTTCGTAAAAATCTGGGAAAACAGTTTGGAAGAAATCGTTTACAGCTTCTTTTGATGTCAATTTATCGAAAGCAAATTTATCTCCTTCATGAGGCATAAACAAAGTACAAGTAAACGAACCGTCTTCATTCGCCAATGCAATCATCATAAAACGTCCACGAGGCCAAATGTGCAATGCATTTTTATCTAATCGATAACTTCCGTCTGCATTCGCAGGTAATAAAATTTCTCGGTAGCCATCAGCAATGTAATTTTGACTGTAATTGAAACGATTTAATTTTTGCATCGAATTGTAACGAACCGCTGAAAATGCGCCATCTGCGGCAAAAATCACATCAGCTTGCACTTCAAATTCTTCGCCCGTTAAATTATTTTTAATGTAGGCGATTCCTTTATTAAGGTCTGTTTTTAGACAATCATGGTTGTAATGAATCGTCGCATTTCCATGATTTTCAGCAATATCCATCATCGTTGCATTCACTTTCCCTCTCGATACAGAAAATATCGCTTCACCTTCTTTTCCGTAAGGTTGGTAAGTAAGATTTCCTTCCAAATCGTGCATGATT
>RFNX01000112.1 GCA_009926905.1 Flavobacteriales bacterium | reverse complement strand
CGAATGACTTCGGCAGCGCCCATTAAACCAAACAATGCTGGCATGTAGCTGATGGTACCGTAAAACGACTTTTTAAAATTCAAACCATTGGTCATTTTGAGCGAATCTTTATCTTGTATTTCTGATGAAAAAACGGCTTTCACACCTTTCAATGTAATGTTTTCACCACGCAAACGTTTTTTGATGTGAGCACCTAATTTACAATTGTGAGCGTGTTCCAATTTCGCTACTTGAACTTTCGATGGATCCATCTTTCCTCCTGCTCCCAAATGACTTATTATTTTGATTTTCTTGCGTTTACAAACTTTTATCCATTCCAATTTTGGCGTCACTGAGTCGATGCAATCCATCACATAATCGGGCTGAAATTCTTCCATTAATGCCCAAACGCGTTCCGGTTGCACAAATTCTTCCACGATATTTATATTCAAATCGGGATTAATGTCTTTCAAACGCGCTGCTAAAACAACTGCTTTATTGATACCAATCGTAGAATCTAAAGCTGTCAATTGACGGTTTTTATTGGTCGGGTCAAATACATCGCCATCGATAATCGTCATTGTCCCCACACCTGCTCTTGCTATGAATTCGCCTGCAAAAGAGCCAATTCCACCTAAACCAACTATCAATACATGAGCATTTTTGAGTTTCTCCATTTTTTCATCGCTCAACAACAAAGCGGTGCGTTCTAACCAAAGATCCATTTAGAATGTGTTTTGTATTTCCTCGTTTGCAAAGGTATTTGATATTGTGTTTCTTCGAAGCGAAAAATATGTTTAAAATTGCATCTCCAAAAACTCCAAATGATTAAACGTATTCTATTTTCCTTATTTTTCTTTTTCACTTGTTCGATTGTTGCTCAAAATTTCGATATCGATGCGCTGAAAGAAATAAACGTGGAACGCAATAAATCCTTGGACCCGACTTTTAAATTGATCACAAATAGCAATTCTTACGTAAATATTGGAACACCCATCGTTGTGTTTGCTACAGGATTGATTGCAAAAGACAGTTCGTTAAGAATGAAAGGGATTTTAATCGCTGAATCAATGTTTGTATCAACTTTAATCACGACTACGATGAAATACACCATCAAACGCAATCGACCTTTCACAACGTACGATTTCATTGATAAACAAGCGACGGGTGGTTCGCCTTCGTTTCCATCTGGTCACACTTCGTCAGCTTTTTCAACTGCCACATCATTGTGCATTGCTTTTCCAAAATGGTACGTCATTGCTCCGTCTTTTTTATGGGCAAGTTCGGTTGGCTATTCGCGAATGCATTTAGGAGTTCATTATCCTTCAGACGTAATCGTTGGTGCCTTGATTGGTTCGGGTTCAGCTTTTCTTTGCAATCAGGTGAATAAATGGGTGGCGAATGACATACGTAAAAAACGGAAGAATGCAGTCAAACTCTAATTTGTCAAAAAAATTAAAGTAGTAGAATTCTTACCAATAGATTTCTCCTTTTATTAGAAATGACAAATTATTTGGATGTCTTATCGAAAATGCTGTGCATTTTCGCATTTCCCCAATATTAAAAGTCATTCCGACCAACAGGGAGGAATCTTTTCGATTCAAATG
>RFNX01000390.1 GCA_009926905.1 Flavobacteriales bacterium | reverse complement strand
GTTTCCAAGAGTGCGAGGCTCGTTGCCCAGGTTAAAACGGACTGATTTGTGACTGCCAGATTGTCGGGCATAAAAACGAACGAACAAAGTAAATTTTTCCCAGGTTCTGACTGCCAAACGTTGCCTCTTTGCCCTTTTCCTTGCGTTTGCAAGTCTGCCATTATTACTGCACCATTTTGACAAAGATTCTCAGAAAGGAGCTTGGCAGCAAAATTGTTCGTTGAATCCACGTCAGATAAATGGATAAATTCCTTTCCGAAAATTGCTTGCTTCACTGTATTGCTTTTGATGGTCGGGTCAAAATTAAAATTTATACATTAGATTTGTGTTTTACAAAAAATTAAATGCGAAAAACAAAAAGTATCACGGAATCAGAATTGCTTTGTAAAGCGATAGTAGAGGGAATGCAAGACAACAAAGCGAAAGACATTGTGGTATTGGATTTAAGACATCTTACAAGCTCAGTTTGTGATTTCTTCGTGATTTGTAGTGGAGATTCAAGTACACATGTTGATGGTATTTCAAATTCCACAACGCGTTACACTAGAAAAACACTTGAAGAAAAACCTTGGCACATCGAAGGAAAAAACAATAGCGAATGGGTTTTATTAGATTATATTAATGTGGTAGCGCATATATTCTACAAAGATGCTAGAGGATTTTACCAAATTGAAGAGTTGTGGGCCGATGCAATTCGCACGGATATTCCAAATTTAGATTAATAATTATGTCAGAAGAAAAGAAAAAAAGTCCTTTTTCAATCTATTGGATTTATGCAGCGCTTGGAGTTGCATTGATTGCTTTCCAGATTTATATGAATACTGAAGGACATTCAACGATTAAATATAAAGAAACGTTCTTTGAATTAGTTGAGCAAAAAGGAGTAAAAAAAGTACGCATCATTAACCAATCACAAGCTGATTTCAAACTCAATGCTAAAGGGATTTCAATTGTTAAAAAAGCGAAAGATGGTGAATTGGCAGAAATGAAAAAAATGTTAGCTAAAAATTCAAGTGTAAAAGGTAAAGAAATAACTTTCGAACTTGAAAACATTGGAGATCACGCTAATTTCGAGAAAAAATTAGAAGCAAAAGGTTATAGTAATTATGAAGATGTAAATGAGGTAAACTATCTTGCTACTATTTTGGGTTATTTATTACCATTTGCAATCATCATTTTAATCTGGATTTTCGTTATGCGCCGTATGTCGGGCGGTGGCGGAGGTGGCGGAGGTCAAATCTTCAACATCGGTAAATCGCGCGCTCAAGTCTATGAAAAAGGAAAAACTACAAATATTACTTTTAAAGATGTTGCTGGTTTACAAGGTGCAAAAGAAGAAATCGTGGAGATTGTTGAATTCTTGAAAAACCCCAAAAAATACACTGAACTTGGTGCTAAAATTCCAAAAGGGGCATTACTTGTTGGCCCTCCAGGAACTGGAAAAACATTATTAGCAAAAGCTGTAGCAGGCGAAGCAAAAGTTCCATTCTTCTCCCTTTCAGGTTCGGATTTCGTTGAAATGTTCGTAGGTGTTGGTGCTTCTCGCGTTCGTGATTTATTCCGTCAAGCAAAAGAAAAATCACCGTCTATCATTTTTATTGACGAGATTGATGCCATTGGCCGCGCAAGAGGGAAAAATAACGGCTTTAACTCTAATGACGAGCGTGAAAACACCTTGAATCAGTTGTTGACAGAAATGGACGGATTCGGAACAAATTCCGGTGTAATCATCATCGCAGCAACAAACAGAGCAGACGTTTTAGACAGTGCCTTGATGCGTGCAGGACGTTTTGACCGTCAAATCTATGTGGATATGCCTGATTTGAATGAGCGTAAAGAAATTTTCCAAGTTCATATAAAACCAATCAAATTAGAAAATAACATCGATATCGATTTCTTGTCGAAACAAACTCCTGGATTCTCTGGTGCGGATATCGCAAACCTTTGTAACGAAGCGGCTTTAATTGCAGCGAGAAAAGATAAAAAACAAGTAGAAAAGCAAGATTTCTTAGACGCTGTTGACAGAATCATCGGTGGACTTGAAAAGAAAAACAAAATCATCACGGTTGAAGAGAAAAAAGCAATTGCTTATCATGAAGCTGGACACGCTACCATTTCTTGGTTGTTGCAATATGCGCATCCTTTAGTGAAAGTTACAATCGTTCCGCGTGGACAATCACTTGGTGCAGCTTGGTACTTGCCTGAAGAAAGAAGTATCACCACTACAGAGCAAATTTTAGATGATATTTGTTCAGCTTTAGGTGGACGTGCGGCAGAGCAATTAACTTTCGGAAAAATCAGTACAGGTGCCTTGAGTGACTTGGAAAAAGTTACCAAACAAGCGTATGCAATGGTTTCGATTTATGGTTTAAACGATCGTGTCGGAAACATTTCTTTTTACGATTCTCAAGGTCGTGATTCTTTCACAAAACCGTACTCTGATGATACTGCAAAAATCATAGATGAAGAAGTAAGCAAATTGATTGAAGGTCAATACCAACGAGCGTTGAAAGTTTTGACTGAAAACAAAGACAAATTGCAATTATTGGCTGAAAAATTGTTGACATCAGAGGTGATTTTTAAAGAAGATTTAGAAACAATTTTTGGAAGACGCGAGTGGGACAAGGAACGCGAAGAGGAAATTGCGAACATTGAAGACAACGTTTTATTGGACGATGCGGAAGTAATTGCTGCTGAAAATAATTCGACAGATCCTTCTAAATCAGACGAAGAAAACTCGAACTCAGACACGCATTAATGAATTGGGTGCTGGTTTATCAAACTTCAGATGTATTTGTTTTTGAACAAGTTAAATTATTGCTAGACGCGAATGACATTGAGTTCAATATACGAAATACTGTTTCTTCGATGTATAACAATTTTGGGAGTTACGAAATATATGTAACTTCGGAATCAGAAATTTTAGCAAAAAAAATCATTCAGGATGCCGTTGGGTAATTTAGCTACAAGAAGTATTACAGGTGTTATTTTTGGCACTGTAGTAATTGGCTCAATCCTTTGGAATCCGTATGCACAAGCTTTGGTTTTTTCCGTTTTTATGGTTCTCGGTTTGATCGAGTTTTACCGCTTATTCAAAAACGACCCGATTGTTAAAGTGAGTTCCGAAATTGGAATTTTTATCGGACTATTCATTTTTGCTTTGCTAATCGGTATCAGCGCTAAAGTGTTACCTATCATCTCAATCACTTTTATTTTTCCACTATTCTTTACATTAATATTAAACGAATTGTGGAAACGAAAAGAACATCCGATTATCAATATTTCTGTTTTAGTTTTTGGAATCATTTATGTTGTCGTTCCGTTTTACTTAACAATCGACTTAAACCTTCGCAACACATCCTATATGCCCGCTGTCGTGGGGATGTTTTTGTTGATTTGGACCAATGATTCTTTTGCTTATTTCAGTGGCAGACTTTTTGGTAAAACAAAATTATTCGAACGCATTTCTCCTAAAAAAACATGGGAAGGAACAGTCGGAGGTATTATTTTTACATTGATTTTTGGATACATCATTGGCGCATTTATCAATCAAGGAGAAGAAATATTCTGGGTTGTTTCCGCAGTTATCATTGCGCCTTGTGCTATTTACGGTGATTTATTAGAATCGCTATTTAAAAGAAGTTTAAACATCAAAGACTCAGGAAACATTCTTCCTGGACACGGTGGAATTTTGGACCGCTTCGACGCTGCGTTGTTTGCCATACCATTTTTCTATTGCTGGTCAATGATCTATCACTATTGGTAATGCTATATTAGTTTCGCTATATTACCAATCAATTTAACGTACTTCTTATCAACAAATAAAACTGAAACCAAGAATAAACGCCACCGAACTTAATTGGCCTTAAATTTCTGGGTTTTAGCTACTGAACTGAAACTGGAAAATTTTAAGGATTTTTGAAAAAACATCCGCTAAAATCCAGTTTTAGAAAGGAGTTAAAATTGTTTGCTACGACCTCTAATTATCTATAGTACAACAATTTGCAAACAAACAGAAATTTAGAGCCTTGACTTTTTGTTTCTTTTTAGTCAAGTAAAAAGAAAGGCAAATTCATTTTCAAGTAAAATACTTACTTTAATTTGCTTGACAACTCATTTCTCAATCCTTCCCATTCCACCAAGTGCATTTTCACAATGCCAACAGGAATTTTTGCTTTCACTAAAACTGGAATTCGATTGGCGTCGCTTGTCACCCAAAAATTCACATCTTCTTCGCTTTTGAAATAGCGTCCCGTTTGTACCACAGGAACGAATTTCATACACTTGAATTTTCCCTTGCGAATGTGAATGATTTCTTCGCCCACGTATTTGATTTTCAAATTGTATAATTCATCGTCCATGAAACAAGGAAATTCGAAGGTTTTACCTTTCTTGATATTTTTGAAATTTAAGGTACGCGCATAGTAAAAAGATGAAATCATATCTTGCACGCCAGTTGGAACTTTGAACGTTTTTCCAGCACCATTATCCACTTTCGCTTGGTGGTGTTTGAACGCATAATCTTGATTGATTTTGTAACCACCTTCATCCACGCGACGCACGAAAAACCAAGGAAAAACGCCTTTTTTATCCAAATACGATTCGTAGCGGTCATCGACTTTGTAAAAAGCATTAAAACCTCCCAATGTGCGCCCGATTCCAACGGCATGAAACAATTCGCGACCATTACCAGTTTTGGAAGTGCTTTTCACTTCGAGTGTTGCCTCACCAGCGTCCACAAAACCGTAGGTAATGCGGTAACGTAACTTTTCGCCTACTTGAAATGCGCTGTTGTTCACAGTTGGCAAATCCATTGGGTCAGAACTTGACATCAAGAACAACACCAAAATCAAAACACCCGATAAAAGCAGTAATTTTTTCATGACCTTTTTCTTTTGGTTAGCAAAGGCTGTGCCAAGGAAAGCTTTACTTAAACCATCCCGAATACATCACATAATTATTAGCGATGCGTTGCACTTCTCCTTCGAATAATTCTGGAGAAAGCGTTTTTACTTTTTTTGCTGGAACGCCTGCATAAATGCTCCACGATTCCACGCGAGTACCTTCCAATAAAACTGCGCCAGCCGCAATGATGCAATTCGCTTCGATGTAACAATTATCCATCACAATCGCTCCCATTCCAATCAACACGTTGTCTTCCACCGTGCAACCATGCACTAACGCATTGTGACCAACAGAAACATTATTGCCTAAATTGACTTTTGTTTTTTCGTACGTGCAATGCAAAACCGCACCGTCCTGAATGTTGACTTTATTTCCCATTCGAATGGAATTCACATCGCCTCGCACCACCGCATTGAACCAAACCGAGCACTGATCGCCCATTTCCACATCTCCCACAATCGTTGCATTATCCGCAAACCAACAATCGTCACCGTGCTTTGGAGTCATTCCTCTACATTCCTTGATTAAAGCCATTTTCAAACTATTTTATGAATTGAAATTTATGTTTTTCTTTAAAAAAAACAACGAACTAAGTTACTTATTTTCGAATAGTAGTAGCAAAAGATCAGTTTGAAATTAGCTTTCGCCTTTTTTCAAAATCGAAGTTGTGGAATATCCATCTACAAAATCAATCGTGGCAACTGTTCCACCATTTGCGCGAATTACATCTGAACCAACAATGTATTTTGGATGAGAACTATCCGTTTCGTCCGCATTGTAATCTGCACCTTTGATTAAAACATCAGGTAATAATAAGTTAATCGTTTCAAGAGGAGTTGCTTCTGAAAATTGTACCACTAAATCCACACAACCAATTGCAGCAATGACCATCATTCGTGCGTGTTCGTCGTTGATTGGTCGATTTGGAGCTTTGTTCAGTGATTTTACAGATGCATCACAGTTTACGGCAACAATCAATCTTTTTCCTAATGCTGCAGCTTTCGCTAAATAGGTGATGTGACCTAAATGCAACACATCGAAACAACCATTTGTGAAACAAACTACGTCGTTTTTCATGTGCCACATAGCAATTCTGCGTTTTGCTTCTTCGAGTGAAACAATTTTTTCTGAAATATAATCGAGTCTGTCCATAGTAAAAGTTTGAAATAAATGTATGAAAATAGCAAATCACATCCAGAATGGAAATGTTCTACAAATATAGGAACGTTGCAATTGTATCTTAAGTTAAACGATTTGTTTCCTCATTTGGGAACACCAACGACGGTTTGAAAGTTTTTGCTTCTTCAAATTCCATATAGCCGTAACCGATGATGATGATGATGTCGTTAAGTGCAACTCTACGAGCGGCCGGACCATTTAAACAAATCATTCCTGAATTGCGATCGCCTTTAATAACGTAAGTTTCAAAGCGTTCACCATTATTGATGTTAACAATTTGAACTTTTTCACCTTCAATTAAATTGGATGCATCCATTAAGGCTTCATCAATAGTGATACTACCAATGTAGTTTAGGTCAGCTTGAGTGACTCTAACACGGTGAATTTTTGACTTTAAAACTTGAACTAACATAAAAATAAAATGCGCGCCAAAAATAGTTCAAATAAACGGATTACAATAACAAATTATCAATCAAGCGCACCTTTCCACAAAAAGCAGCGATGCAACACACTGAAGGATGTTCCCAATTAGTGGCTAATTGAAGCGAAGTTTGGTCCACAATTTCTAAGTATTCTAAGGTAAGTTTGCCATTTTTGAAATGAGAAATTGCTTGCTGCGTTAATTCTTTAGGATTGAAATTTTCTTTATTCGCTTTAATAAACTGTAAGGTTTCCCAAATAATCAAAGCGTCTTGTTTTTCTTGCACACTCAAACGCATGTTGCGACTGCTCATTGCTAAACCAGATGTTTCTCTGAGAGTGTCGCAACCAATGATTTCGATTGGGAAATTATAATGTTTTGTCAAAGCGCGAATCACAGCCAATTGCTGAAAATCTTTTTGACCAAAATATGCTTTGTCTGGCATTACGATTTCAAACAGATTGTGCACCACATGTACCACGCCATTAAAATGACCAGGACGATGTTCACCTTCCATAACCGAGTCTAAATTTTCAAGGTTCATTGGAACAAAATCTGTGTTTTCTGGATAAATATCTATCACTTTTGGGGCATAAACGAAACCATTTTTTACATCATTTAGCAATTCCATGTCTGCTTCCAAAGTTCTTGGATACATTGCCAAATCTTCTTGATTATTAAATTGGGTTGGATTAACGAAAATACTGATTACAACCACATCATTTTCCTTTGCTGCACGGTCAATTAATGCTTTATGACCTCGATGTAAAGCACCCATTGTAGGAACAAAACCCACTGTTTTTTGTGCGATTCGAAGGGACTTCAAAGCAGCAATCAAAGTGCTTTTTTCATGAAATAATTGAAGTTCAGACATCCTGATGTTGTAATAATAAGTCACAAAGCTATTGCTTTTTGTGAAAGTTGAATAAAATTTGTAACTTTGCAAACTAGAACAAAATGAATGGAGAAGAAAAAAGTCCTTTTTATATCTCAAGAAATTTTTCCTTTTTTACCAAAATCAGAAATTTCAACAACTTCAAGAAGACTACCGCAAGTGGTTCAAGAGGTTGGAAAAGAAATACGTGTATTTACTCCAAGATTTGGAGCGATAAACGAAAGAAGACATCAGTTACATGAAGTAATTCGCCTTTCAGGCTTGAACATTAGCATTGATGATCAGGATCATCCTTTGATTATCAAAGTTGCTTCTGTTTCTGCAGCAAGAATGCAAGTTTATTTCATCGACAATGACGATTATTTCAAAAGAAAAACAACCGTTGAAGACGATAAAGGCGGCTTCCATGAAGACAATGACGAGCGTGCAATGTTCTTTTGTCACGGTGTTTTGGAAACAGTTAAAAAATTGGGTTGGCAACCAGATGTGATTCATTGTCACGGGTGGTTAACTGGAATTATGGCTTTGTACATTAAACATGTTTACAATAAAGACCCACATTTTAAAGACACCAAAGTCGTTTACAGTTTTTACAATGATGCTTTTACAACTCCTTGGAACGAGCGTTTTTATGAGAAATTGAAACACGATAACATGCCAAATGAAGTGGTTGAAAAATTGAAGGATACAAGTTTTTTGAACATAACTAAAGTGATTACAGAAAACTGTGACGGTGTGAACATAGCAGTTGAAAATCTTTCTCCTGACTTACAAGCTATTTTTGACGCAGCAGAATGTATGAAATTGGATTATATTTCAGAAGAACATCAGGCAAAAGAATTGTCTGCTTTCTTTGATAAAGTTATTGAAGCGAACGTACTAGCCTAAGCCTTGTAAATGAAATTCCTGCCCAAAATATTCTTTTTATTATTAGTTGGTGGTGTGCTATTTTCTTGTTCAAAAGACAGAAAACTGGGGAAAGACACAATTGACAGTTCTGCTTATTTGGATGGAAAAACTGTTGATACTTTTGAGTTGGTGACTTATACAATTGAAGAAGATAGTATAATAACAGATAATGCTTCAAATGTGGTTTTAGGAAGTTATAACGATCCAAAATTTGGAACATTCGATGCACATTTCTATACACAGTTTCGTCTAGAAGGATTTAATCCTGAATTTGGGGATGTGAACACCATTCAAATTGATTCTTTCGTTCTTGCATTGAAGTATGTAGGATATTATGGCGATTTATCTCCTCAACAATTTGAAGTATATGAAATGAATGAACCCATTTATTTAGATTCTACTTATTATTCATTTACAACAATTGCAACAAAACCAACAAATCTTGTTGCTCCTGGAAAAGGATTAATTTATCCTAAACCACTTACAAAAACTGTAATAGGAACAGGTACTGACACAGATACACTTGAGTCACAATTAAGAATTCCTTTAGATACCAACAAAGCTTGGTCTATCATCAATGAAGCAGCTAGCGGCAATGGTACATTTTCATCTAACGAAAATTTCTTAAATTATTTCAAAGGAATTTGTGTTAAAACCAACAACGGTCTTCAAGCTTCAGGGGTCGGGGCTGCTTTCTATTTTGATATCACTAACGCAGCATCAAAAGCTACGATTTATTTCAAACTTGCTGGTGTTGCTAAAAAATATGATTTATTAATTAATGCAAGTAGCGCAGATTTTACGCATGTTGATATTGAGAACGCGGGAAAACCAATAGCTCAAATCTTACAAGACAGCACGAAAGGTGCAACAGAATTTTATGCACAAGCTTTCAAGCACAGAGCAATTGTCAAAATCAAAAACATAGATGATTTGCCTAAAAATGTAATTATTCATCGAGCAGATTTGATTTTACCCGTACAATTCCAAACTGGAAACCGATATAAACCTGGTTCGAGCGTTTCGGCTGCAACAAAATTAAAGGTATCCGATAATAATTATACGAATCTCGGAATTTTAGGAGAGTTTAGTGAAGCGAATAAATACTTTAAAGTTGACGCTCGAAAATACGTACAAGCATTAGTCAATAATGACGTTGAGAATTTTGGAGTTGTTATTTCTCCACGTTTTTTTATAAATTCGTCTGAACGCATTGTTTTTAACGGAAAGAATACTACAAATAAATCAAAACCTAAATTAATATTAACTTATACAACCTACTAAATTATGTGTGGAATTGTTGCTTACATCGGTAAAAAACAAGCCTTTCCAATTGTTTTGAAAGGATTGAAAAGATTAGAATACAGAGGCTACGATAGCGCTGGAATTGCTGTGTTAAATACAGGAGAGTTGAACATGTTTAAACGGTCAGGAAAAGTTGCCAACCTAGAAGCTTTTGCTAGTCAACATAACACTGAAGGGCATGCTGCAATTGGACATACACGTTGGGCAACACACGGTTTACCAAACGACATAAATGCACATCCTCACTTTTCCAATGATGAATCAATTGCTGTTATTCACAATGGAATAATTGAAAATTATGACGTGCTTCGCAAAGAATTAATTGGTCATGGATACGAATTCAAAAGTGAAACAGATACAGAAGTTTTAGTTCATTTAATTGATGACATTCGCAAAAACGATAACGTTTCAGTTGCAGAAGCAGTTCGTAGAGCCTTGCATCATGTTGACGGAGCTTATGCAATCGTTGTTATTTCAAAAGACAATCCAAATCAATTGGTGGCAGCTAGAAAAAGTAGTCCATTGGTAGTTGGAATCGGTACTGAAGGTGATTTTTATTTAGCTTCCGACGCCACACCAATTATTGAATATACTAAACGCGTGGTTTATTTGGAAGACGAAGAAATCGCAGTGGTAGATTTGATTGAAGGTTTGAGAATTTTCAATATTGGTAATATAGAAAAAACACCATTTATTCAAAAACTTGAAATGGAATTAGAAGCTCTTGAAAAAGGCGGCTACGAACATTTTATGTTGAAAGAAATTCACGAACAACCGCGTTCAATTCAAGATTGTTTCCGTGGACGTTTGAATGCAAATGAAGGTTGGGTTGCACTGCGAGGAATGAAAGATTATGAAAAGAAAATGTCTCAAGCAAAACGCTTAATTATAGTTGCTTGTGGTACTTCTTGGCATGCTGCAATGGTTGGAGAATACCTTATTGAAGATTTAGCACGTATCAATGTTGAAGTTGAGTATGCCAGCGAATTCCGATATAGAAATCCAATTATTAGTGAGAATGATGTTGTTATTGCGATTTCCCAATCTGGTGAAACAGCTGACACATTGGCCGCACTTGAGCTTGCAAAATCTAAGGGTGCAACAATTCTTGGTATTTGTAATGTGGTTGGATCATCCATTTCTAGAATAACAGACGCTGGTTCATATACACACGCTGGTCCTGAAATTGGTGTTGCTTCAACAAAAGCATTCACGGCTCAAGTAACAGTTTTAACTTTACTTGCTTTGAGATTAGCTCACAAAAAAGGAACAATAAGTGAGACAGCATTTCATGCTTTGCTAACGGAATTGGAGGCAATTCCTCAAAAAGTTGAAGAAGTATTGTCATCAAATACACATATTGAAAAAATTGCTGCTGAATATTCAAATGCTTCAAATGCACTTTATTTAGGGCGTGGTAGTTCTTTCCCTGTCGCTTTAGAAGGAGCCTTGAAATTGAAAGAAATCTCCTATATACATGCTGAAGGTTATCCTGCTGCAGAAATGAAACACGGACCCATTGCTTTGATCGATGAAAACATGCCAGTTTTTGTTATAGCAACGAAAGGAAATTCGTACGAAAAAGTTGTTTCAAACATTCAAGAAGTGAAAGCTAGAAAAGGGAAAATCATAGCTATCGTAACTGAAGGAGATGTGAATGTGAAAGAATTAGCAGATCACGTGATTGAAATTCCAGACACACACGAATATTTAGTACCTCTTTTAGCTACAATTCCTTTACAATTATTGTCTTACCACATCGCTTTGATGAGAGGATGTAACGTAGATCAACCAAGAAATTTAGCAAAATCAGTAACGGTTGAATAAAAAGTAAACTTACTATTATATGCAGAAAGTCTTCGGGTTCGCTCGGAGATTTTTTGTTTACACGAATTCGCACCGTTTCAATTTCAAAGTGTTAAATTTGTTATATGTCAACAAAAAAAGGAATCGCCATTCTTGGCTCAACAGGATCTATCGGCACACAAGCTTTAGAAGTCATTGAAGCATACCCAGAATATTTTGATTTACAAGTCATTACTGCTGGAAAAAATGTAGAATTGCTAATTGAACAAGCGAAAAAACACAAGCCGAATACAGTTGTTATTGGTGATGAATCAGCATATAAAAAAGTGAAAGATGCATTATGGGGTGACGACATTCATGTTTATTGCGGCGAAGAAGCTTTGTGCCAAGTCGTTGAATCTACTGAAGTACACACCGTTTTGACTGCACTCGTTGGATACGCAGGTTTAAAACCAACCATTCATGCAATCGAAGCTGGAAAAACGATTGCGCTTGCAAATAAAGAAACGTTGGTAGTAGCTGGTGAATTTATTACCAAGCTTGCTAAAGAAAAAGGAATCAACATCTATCCAGTTGACTCGGAGCATTCAGCGATTTTTCAATGCATAGTTGGGGAATTTCATAACCCTATAGAAAAAATATATTTAACAGCTTCTGGTGGACCTTTTCGTGGTTTCACATCAGAACAATTGCAAAAAGTAACATTAGAACAAGCTTTGAAACATCCGAATTGGTCGATGGGCGCAAAAATCACCATTGATTCTGCCACATTGATGAATAAAGGGTTGGAGGTTATTGAAGCGAAATGGTTATTTAATTTGAAGCCTGAACAAATTGATGTTATTGTTCACCCGCAATCGATTGTGCATTCATTGGTGCAGTTTGAAGATGGGAGTATGAAAGCACAAATGGGTTTGCCGGACATGAAATTACCGATTCAATTTGCGTTGACGTATCCAAACCGTTTCAAGACAGATTTTCCGCGATTCAATTTTATGAATTACCCAAATTTGACATTTGAAGCACCGAATCGCGAAGTTTTTAAAAACTTGGACTTAGCTTTTAAAGTGATGGATTTACAAGGTACTGCTGCCTGTTCTTTGAACGCTGCAAATGAAGTCGCTGTAGAAGCCTTTCTAAATCAAAAAATAAGTTTCCTTGAAATCGCCCAATTTAATGAAAGCGTTGTCACTGCTTCTTCTAATAAATTGAATCCAAGCTACGAAGATTATGTGTCAGCTGACGCATTCGCTCGAGAAAAAGCTTGGGATTTGGTTCGTGTAAAATAATCGGTATAATTTTAGCAACATCAATAAAAACTAAAAAATGAAAGTTCTATTTATTGCATTTCTACTTGTTCTTACTTCTTGTGCTTCACAAAAAGTTAGTTTTTCAGTTAAAATAAAATACCCGTATTGTGGTGGAGCAAAACCAACTCCAGAAATGCAAAAAGGACGTTTGGAGCCAGCAGATTCCATGAGCTTTGGAATAATTCGTGAAGGAGAATTAGAAGTTTCACAATGGTTGACGCTTGATTCAGAGGGAAAATGGGATGGAAAATTGAAAGCGGGTAATTATTTCATTTTCAGAGAAGACAAAACTTTAACGATTGAAGAAATTATCAAAAAACACAAATTAGAATCTTCTGAAATGTATAATTTCAAAGGTGAAAAATGCTTAGAATTGTGGAAAAAAGAAGCAGATTATTCCTTCACAATTCAACAAAACAATGATAATAAAATTAGCTTCGATTTACAATCTAAATGCTACGTTGGACTAAAACCTTGTTTGGAATATATTGGTCCAAAAGTGAATTGAATTATCTGTAAATTTCGTAACTTTTAATGAAAACTAATCTCTATTCAAAATGAAAAAATGGTTGATTTTCTTTGCGTTCGGTTGTGTTGGAATCACTGCTGAAATTTTTTTTACTGCGCTAAGTGAGGTTGCAGTAAGTATAATGAATCACCAAGCAATCAATTGGCGTTTAATGGGTTTCTCCTATATTTGGATGTTCCCGATTTATGGATTAGTTGCATTTTTAGCACCTTTATTACTCAAATTCATCGATAAATATCCATTGCTGTTACGCTTGTTCATAATGGCGCTCATTATTTTCACAGTTGAATTCATCACAGGTTTTATCCTCGACAAAGTGACTGGACGTTGCCCTTGGGAGTACCAACACGGCTACCACGTTATGGGCTACATTCAATTGGAATACCTTCCCGCTTGGATGGGATTTTCGTTCTTAATTGAGAAAATCTATAAATTCTTGGACAAAGCGTTTGAGAAGTAAAATCTTCTCTTGACCTAAATTTTCATCTTAACTAATACTCTCGTATTAACTGAGGCTCTCGTGTTGACTGAGGCTCTCGTGTTGACTGAGGCCCTCGTGTTGACTGAGGCCCTCGAAGTCAACTATTTCTCCAAACAGCTCATCGCTTTTTCCACCATCAATTTTGAACCTACGTAATAAGGAACTCGTTGGTGCAAGCGCGTTGGTTTCAATTCCATGATGCGTTTGCGTCCTGTTGTTGCCAAACCACCTGCCTGTTCAGCTATAAATGCCAAAGGATTGCATTCGTATAACAAACGCAATTTTCCTTCAGGTGCACTCAAAACATCTGGATAAATATAAATTCCACCTTTGATCAAATTGCGGTGAAAATCTGCCACTAACGAACCAATGTATCGTCCGGAATACGGCATTCCTGTTTGATTTTCACGACTTTGGCAATAGTTGATGTAATCTTTCAAACCTTCTTCACATTCGAAAATGTTTCCTTCGTTCATGGCGTACAAGCGTCCGATTTCAGGCATTTTCATATTCGGATGCGACAAACAAAATTCACCGATTGAAGGATCTAATGTGAATCCGTTCACTCCTTTACCTGTCGTATAAACCAACATTGTTGATGAACCATAAAGTACATAACCTGCTGCAATTTGCGCTGTTCCAGGTTGCAACATATCTTCTAAAGTTGCTTCCGTTCCGATAGGTGAAACACGTTTGTAAATCGAGAAAATCGTTCCAATTGAAACGTTCACGTCAATGTTGCTTGAACCGTCTAATGGATCAAATAACACGACGTATTTTCCATTTTTAGAATGCTCGCTTTTGAATGCCACGAAATCGTCGTTTTCTTCAGAAGCAATTCCACATACTTCACCACCTTGCTCAAACGCCTTGATAAATGCTACATCTGCAACAACGTCTAATTTTTGTTGTTCTTCACCTTGAATATTTTGATTGCCTTGCGCTCCCAAAATATGATCTACTAATCCGGCTTGACGTACATCGCGACTTACAATTTTTGATGCCACTGATATATCATTTAACAAGCGAGAAAGTTCGCCAGTTGCAAACTGATAATCTGCTTGGTTTTGCAGAATAAAATCGTTTAGAGTTGTAAGTCTTGACATAAAATAATATTGTGGGTATAAAACAAAAAA
>RFNX01000113.1 GCA_009926905.1 Flavobacteriales bacterium | reverse complement strand
ATTCAAATGCAGATTGTTGGTCATATTTGATACCTGGACGCAAGATTGCTTCCATATCTCCTGTAAAATTAGGGTCGTTTTCTTTTTCTTCTATGTTCAATTCAAATTGTCGGCGAGTTGGAATGTTACCAGTTGAAAACTTCATGTATTCGTTGAAACTTTCAATGATTTGATCTATTTCAATTTTTTGATTTAATCTTGAGTAATAGAGATCAAACAAATCACGCCCTTTTGTACGTTGATAGAGAGCTCTTAATTTTGTACCGAGAAGCTCATTTATATTGTATGTCTTGATACTTGCACTACCTGTGAACCATTCATTTTCAATGTGAAAAGGAAAATTCACCCAATCAAGTACATTGAAGTGCTCTTTGCTATTTATTTCAATTTTAAGTCTCATTCGGATGCCTTCATACTCTGAATTGAAGCGGTAGTACATTTTAGGACCATGACCACGAATATCGGTTTTTCTTGGTTCTTCAAAAAATGTAATCACTTCATTGATCTTCTCCATGATTGGTTTTATTGGACCTGGCTTTATTTGAACCAAATCAATATCTTCCGAATAACGAGGAGCAGGATTCAAATAGAGTTTATGCAAAGCTGTACCTCCTCTAAATGCTAAATTCTCATTTAAAAATGGGTCAGAAAAAATTTCAACGTGCGTTCTGCTAATAATTAAATCTTGTTCAATCTGATCGAAGGAGCTCCATGGTGCAAATTCTTTCCATCGGGCAATGTTAGGTCTAGGAATCATAGGTCGTTTTCAAGTTTAATGTTAACATCTACTTTCCATCTGTTACCTGTTTTTCCAGCTTTAATACCTTTTTTTGGGGATAATAGAATTGAATAAAAAGCATCTATTTTTAACTTGTTGAAGATTTCATCTGAAATGAAGGTGTTTGTTTCTAAATAATCTATCAAAAATCCGAATCGTTGAAGTGAACTTTTATGAGGGTACCAGGATAATAATTGCGTTAAATCATCTTCTGTTATCTCTTGTGAGAGCTCCTCTAGATTTGCGAGAATTCTATTCAAACCTCCGATTTTTGAATGATGTTGTACCAGGTCAACAGCTGTTAGCGCAGGGGATGATATTTTAAAGTTTCCGGCCTCTGATTTTTTTTCAATTATATTACCTTCCGGCCAATTTTCTGTTTTAATAAATCGCAGCTTATTTTTCCCTTTGTCAATATCCCTTAATGCTGGTGGAACTGTTAGAATGTAATCTTGTTGAATTTTCTGATGAGTAGCTCCATAAACGGAAGCAGCAGAAAATAGACCAACATAGTATTCTTTATTCAATGTTTTAAAAAGCTTTTCAACGTATAGATGAATAGGCAGTTTCTTGAGGTTTTGATAGCGTGGAGGAATGATGATATAAAATCCATGACGAAGATTTAGCACTTCATTCTTTTCTGTTAACCGTATTAATTCTTTCCTTATTGTGGGTACTGGTACTTTGCAATTTTCCAGAATTTCATCCCAAGAAAATGAATACTCTTCGTAACTCTGAATTTGTTTTATGTACTCCGTAACGGTCATTATTTTAGTTTTTCGTAGCGCAATATACCAAAAAATGGTAATAAACGCACTGAAAAACTAAATGTTTTCTATAATCTTACTTCTTTATCTCAAGCAAAAGTTTTAAATATTGATCGTGAAATTGATGAACTTGAAAAAATCGTACTATACTCATTTGGGAAAGCAAAAC
>RFNX01000233.1 GCA_009926905.1 Flavobacteriales bacterium | reverse complement strand
GTATAACTTTTGCCGCTAATTTCCGAATTTTCCCTTCCTTTTTCAAGCTGGAAATACGTTTAGAAATAGTGGAATCCGATGAACCAAAAATTATTTCTTGATTGATTTGGGAAAATTTTTTCCATTAAGAAGTAAAAATACGACTATTTTGGAAAATTATTTCCATTATAAGTGCTCTTTCGGAAAATTTTTTCCATTAAGAGTTGTTTTGAGGGAAAAAGGTCGAAATTATTTTTTGACAAAAACACGACTTGTTAAAGGCAATTTGAACACAATTTAAATCATTTTACAAATCCTTATCCATATTATTTACCAAAGCAAGGTTAAATCCAAGTCGGAAATGGCCTATTTCATCGAAAGCCTTTTCTGAAAATTGCATGCCATAGCCAATAAAGAAGGTCATAATTCCGTGGTTCGTAAAATTCAAATCAACTGCAACTCTAAAATCGTTAATACCACTTCTAAAATAGTTACTAAGGTTCAAACTGAGCCCAAAGATTCCAACATAATTGTAAGTCATCTTTAATCGTGGACCAATGATGGGCGCATTAAGCAGAAAAACATCTGTGTAAATACCCATTGAATAATTGGATTCCTTTTTATTTCCAATATTATTTCCAACAATTCCGCCTAAGCAAATTCCATAATTTCCCTGAAAAAATGTTTCAATTCCCACTCCTTTTTGGTAGTTTATGTTGTTTGATTCCTTGGTAACAATTTGACAATTGATGTGGTTGTTTATCAATAGTAAAAGTGCAATTAGGGTTATGTTTTTAGTTATCATAAATGGAATTTTGGTATTAAACTTTTAGTTAACGGTTTTGTTGCACTAAAAAACTGCAGCTGGATAAGGTTGTTAGTAGCCGTATGAATTAATAAGGTCATTAATATTTCCTTGTTGCAAGATTCTGTATTCTATTTTGAATGTTCTGCATCAGAAAAATGTAATTAAGCATTTGTTACAGACTTTAAATTTTACCTAAACTATACAAAAATCGAAATGAAAAACCAATATATGAGGAATTTCGGAAATGATAAAAGTTGTAACTCTTGCCACTATCAAAAATTGATCTTGTAATTTTTTCTTCATTTTGTGAATAACGATAAGATAGCGAAACATTCAAACTTAGACGTTCTGTTTTATTTTTTAGTAGCGGAATGTTTTTGCCTATTGCGAAGTATGCCTTGAATGGCGATGCTTTCTGCAGTGGTGCTATTGTTGTTGTCATTGAAACTGTGTCCTGTATTCCGAAGGAATTAATACTTATTATTTCAGAATCTACACCCCAATAAATTGAATTTGAAATAGATAATCCCATCCCTAACTCAACAAAAAGATTTTTAAAATTATGAACATTGAAATTATATTCTATAGATATTCTAGGTTCAAAAAAACTAGTTTGCAAAATATTTCTGTTAAACGAATTCTTAATTGATTCTGAATCTCTATAGTAAACTGACCTATAATTATTTACAAAATAATTATAACCTAAATGAATTCGAAAAGATTTTAATGAATAAAAAACAGATATACCACCACTAAATGAAGGATTGTATTTTTTCAAAAAAAATCCATTGGGAATAATTCCTTCACCTTTATAGTTTGAGAAAACTAGATTAGGAGTAGTTTCAATAGATATACCCATTTGAGAATATCCACTTTTACTTAATAATAGTAATATGAAGATTATTTTTTTCGTAATTATAGATTTGAAGTTAAATTAATGAATAAAGATTGAATAAAAAATGCTGAGCTAATAGCAAAATCAACCCGGCATTAAACATTTATTTTGTGAATTAAAATTATTTTTTCTTCAATGTTATAGTTTCTTTATAAACTCCGGAACCTAAATTACCATCTACTCCTTCGTAAAAATTTTCAGCATAAACAATTTTCATATTATCTTTCTCCCATTCAATAAGGTTATAATATTGCGTCTCATTATCGATAGTAATCATCAATTGGTTTTCTGTGTTTGTATAGGTAAAAGAGGATGTCTCTATAAATTCGTCAATAATAAGTTTAACAGTTCCTGTTCCATTCTCATTAAATGTGTAAGTTCCAACATTGGCATACGATTCTTCAAAATTATCGCTTGCATAAGTGCTAGTTTGTTTAACATTAAAACTTTCTATATTCCACTCACCTCCTTTTTTCCAAAGGTTTTTTTCAATTTTTTTTTCTTTACTACAAGAGGATAAGGTAATTAGACCAGTAAATACAATACTTAAAGCTAAAAAATTAATTTTTTTCATACTATTTTTTTTTAAAATTTTATTTCCTACTCATCTGGCTTTTCGGATTAAGCCCCATTTTTTTTTAGTGGATAATGGTCGCCACTTTTTTTGTTAATTCTTAATAATAACGGTCGTCCCCGCATTTTTCGATCTTCTGAAAACTTCGTTCCATTGATGCGACAAAATTGTTTCACAGCTGCTTCATCCAGTTTTCCTTCTTTTACAAGACCTTCTGAAATAATGAGTTCTGCCAAGTGTTTTTTAAATCCAACGATACGAATTTCACATTTGTCCATCGCCTCATTGAAAAAAGTAATGTCGAAATAACTGACTTTTCCTTGTGGATTTGCATTGTTAATTTGCCTTGGATCCGAATAGAATTGTGCGAAAAAGTAAGCTAGTTTTTCATTTTTCAAATTGTACAACGTGTAAGCATCAGGATAACTGGTTGAAACCAATGTAAATACAGGAGTTTCATCAACGCTCACCAAATCTTTCTTGACTGTAACTTTCTGAGCAAAAAACAATTGACTCGAACAAACAAGAAGTAAAAATGTAAATAATCGGTTTTTCATAAGTATATTTTTATTGGTCTAAACTAAAAAAACAATTTAAAGTATTTTAATTTGGAAAAATAGAAATTATTGTATTGTAG
>RFNX01000492.1 GCA_009926905.1 Flavobacteriales bacterium | reverse complement strand
TCATTGCAAATAACTGATGTTTTATTAGTTTTCAATAATTAGAATCATAATTATTAAACCGAAATTGAATCCATTAATCTTTACTGAAAATCAATAATTCAACATTAATCATTCAAAATTACTAAACTGCCACATTGTGCTCTCTCAACGCATCGTTCAAAGACGTTTTTAAATCCGTTGATGCTTTGCGTTTTCCAATAATTAACGCACATGGAACTTGATATTCTCCTGCAGGAAATTGTTTGGTGTAAGAACCTGGTATAACCACGCTTCTTTCTGGAACATAACCTTTAAATTCAACGGGTTCACTGCCTGTTACATCAATTATTTTGGTTGATTTTGTTAATACAACATTTGCACCTAAAACAGCTTCTTTTCCAACTCTAACTCCCTCAACAACAATACATCTTGAACCGATAAACGCGTTATCTTCAACGATTACAGGAGCTGCTTGAAGAGGTTCTAGTACGCCTCCAATTCCAACACCACCACTCAAATGAACATTTTTACCAATTTGAGCACAACTTCCAACCGTTGCCCAAGTATCTACCATCGATCCTGAGTCAATATAAGCTCCAATATTTACGAATGATGGCATTAATATCACTCCATTTGAAATAAATGAACCGTAACGAGCCACGCCCAAAGGCACTACTCTTACACCTAATTTTTTGTAGTTGTGTTTCAAAGCAATTTTATCGTGAAATTCAAATGGGCCAACTTCAATAGTTTCCATTTTTCGAATTGGAAAATACATTACAACCGCTTTTTTAACCCATTCATTAACATGCCATTGACCATCTTCAGTTGGTTCTGCAACGCGCAAAAGACCTTTATCTAAATCTTCAATAACTGTTTCAATCGCTTTAATCGTTTCAGAATTTTGTAATAGGGAACGATCGTCCCACGCAGCTTCAATAATTGCTCTCATAGTTAATTTAATGTGTTGTTTCTAATTCAATTTCTTTTTTCGGTACGAAGAATAACAAGATAAATCCAATCACGAAAAATGCCGTTACTGACATCACTGACATGCGTAACGAGTTGGTAATGTATTCCATAAATCCAAAGAAAAACGTTCCAAAAACAATTCCGATTTTTTCTGTTACATCATAAAAGGAGAAGTAACTCGCACTGTCAGTTGTTGGTGGAAGAAATTTCGAATAAGTCGAACGCGCAATGGCTTGAACGCCGCCCATCACTAAACCAACTCCAGCTGCCATAGTATAAAATTCGTTAGGTGTTTTTATGAAAAAAGCAAAAACACACAGTCCAATCCAAAGCGCAACTGAAAACATTAAGGTATATATATTTCCTATTTTATTAGATAAGCGCGACATTAAAAATGCACCTAATGCACCGAGAATTTGAATCAAAAGAATAGCAATAATTAATCCAGAAGTATCTGCACCTTCTGGCCATTGAATTTCCTTGTTTGCAAAAATTGTTGCCATTAACATGACTGTTTGAACACCAGTATTGAAAAAGAAAAAAGCATACAAGTAGCGTTTCAATCTTTTTGTTCGCTTAAATTCTTTAAATACCAATTTCAATTCTCTGAATCCCCGCCAAATATAACCTGGTTCTGGTTTTTTTCCGTGAACATTTATTGGTAAAACACGATAGGTAAATTGTGAAAAACCAATCCACCAAACCCCTACAAAAACAAAGCACCATTTTACTTCATAATGTAAAACTTGAATCCATATTAAACAAAAAACTAACAAAATCATTGAACCAAGATAACCCATTGAGAAACCTCTTGCTGAAATTTTATCTTGGTCAAT
Organism: Flavobacteriales bacterium; assembly: GCA_009926905.1. GTDB lineage: Bacteria > Bacteroidota > Bacteroidia > Flavobacteriales_D > Crocinitomicaceae > UBA952. The sequence continues at coordinate 8,798 of RFNX01000492.1, read as the reverse complement.
TGGTTCTGCAATTTCAGGAAGAAAAGCATTGTAAAACACCAATGAATTCCAAAAACCAATTGATGCTATAAAAATGGAAAGCATGCCTATTTCTGCATAATGTGCATCGAAGAAGTAAAGAGACATCGCAGCGAATGAACCAAAATAACAGAAAAATTGTAAAAAACGTTTTTTACTTCCTGTATAATCTGCAATTCCTGAAAGTATAGGCGATAACAAAGCAACAACTAAAAAAGAAGCACTTAATACAAAAGAATAAATTACCGAATTAGAAAGTTGTTGACCGAAAAAATCAATTGTTACTTTTGTTCCTTCAGGAATTTTTTTCCAATCTGCAATATTGTTATTTTCCGCATAAACGATTTTGGATTGTGTATCGTAAAATATTGGAAAAATTGCTGATGAAATAACAAGATTGTAAACAGAATTCGCCCAGTCGTACATTACCCAACCGCGAATGATTTTTTTGTCGCCTTTTTGAATCATGGACTAAAAGTAGAAAATATCTGCTAATTGAAGCCAAAATCCTTAAATAAGAACCAATTTTATAGTTTCATTTTCACTTCGAAAAAGAGCCACTATAGCTTGTTTCAGTCTTGAAAATGATATAGTTATCTTTGTCTTCGTCTTGAAATTTGGCGTAATGACCTTTCATTACCTGAATAACTTTACAAGAAATCATCCAATTCGTTTTTGGGTCCAAACGTAAATAGGTTGTCATGGTTCCTTTTAAAAGTATTTGATCTTTTTTTGACTCGTCCAATTTTGGTATAATTTCAGAATTTCCTTCAATAATGATAGCTTCTGGTTTTACTTCATTGAGTGTATAGTCATTGCCAACATCTTCAGATAATCGATCTGATTTCAGCTGAGTTGTTGTTTGCCATGTATCTCCAATTGCCACAGGAACTGAAGGATAAATCGCTGTAATAAGTTCAAAGTTCCCTCTAAATGAATCTTCTCCAAAAGATTTTGACATTTCAGCAACTATACTTTGTTTTTGTTCAGAAGTCAAATCATCGAATGCATCCAGCGCTTTTGAGAATATTTTGTCTTCACCATCAACTTTTAATATTTTACCCTGCCGATTCATTAGTATTGTAAATGAAGTTTTTTTCATTTCTGCAAAAATCTTACTCATTATTTCATCTCCAGGATTTTCAGAGTCATAAATTATTTCGGAATCTTTTGTTTTAAATTCCATTTTCAAACTTTCATACCTGGTTTTAATGGTCATTTCGTCTTTTTTGATTTTTTCAACCAAATAGACAATATTTCCTGTGATAACCATGTTCATTTTGGTCGTTTTCCCTGCTTTTTTTTCGAACATTTCAATTTTTGAATCAATGGAATGTCTGTATTCTTTCCCTTTTTCAAGGCGTAGTTCGATAGTTATTTTCTGCGAACAAACAGTGAATGAGGTGATTAAGAGAGAAAATAAAAGGACTAAATGTTTCATAATGGTAGTAGTGGTGAATATCAATTTTTAAATATACAAGAATCAATTATTTTAACAATGGAAAATTATTGTAATTAATATCCACTATTTGAAAAAGATAATAGAAAGCGCTTCAATTTGTTGTTTTATGTTAATTCGATTCAAATATTATTATTTTTGTGTTATGCGAAGAGTCATTTCTTTACTGGTATTATTGGTTGCAACGTGGCAAATCGTTGGTTTTTTTTCCTATTTTGAATGGGAAAAGTTCCAAATACGTAGAGAAATTAAAGAAGTAATCGCACAAACTTCCTCCAAAAAGGAACTTTGCGAATTAGAATTTACGTTTAAGGAGATGAAAAATTTAACGTGGTTTGAATCGCGTGAATTTAAATTTCAAGGAAGAATGTACGATGTTGTAAAAAGAATTCCAACCAAAAACGGAGTTCATTTTATTTGTATAAATGATAGCAAAGAAGCAAGTTTATATGCCAAATTGGATCAAGCTACATTTGCTAATATGAACAGCAGTTCACAAAATTCACCATTAAAACACTGGCTGAAAGTTCTAAAAACTCCTTTTACTTCAGATTTTTATCCAGCAAATTTCACTTTATCGACAGTAATCAAAGCAGAAAAAACGATATACTATTTTAAACAAGAAAATTGTTTACTTGTTTCTATAGACAGTTCTTCTCCACCTCCCAAAATCGCAATTATTTAAGAAAGAACAAGAAATCATTGGTTTGATTTCAATTTTATTGATTAAATAATTGATTATGAAAAACAAATTATCAACGTTACTGTTGCTTTTTGTTTTTGGTCCTTATGTCATTTTTTCTCAGGATTTTAAATGCGGACTTAATAACAAATTAGCACAATTATATGCTGAAGACCCACAGCTTGAAAAGGATCACGAAGATTTATTTAAAAATGGCTATCAAAAAGTAAAAAGAGGAGATGCAAAAATGGTCATTTTCACCATTCCAATTGTATTTCACATTATTCATTACAATGGTTCTGAGAACATTACAGATGCACAGGTTTACGATCAAGTTGCTATTTTAAATCGCGATTATCGTTTATTAAATGCTGATACGTCCATTGTAATTCCAGAATTCAAACAACTTTATGCGGATGTTGGTATTGAGTTTAAATTGGCAACAAAAGATCCTTACGGGAACTGTACCAATGGTATTGAACATATTTTTTCGCACGAAACATTTCAAGGAGACGATTACTCTAAACTAAATCAATGGCATCGATCTAATTACTTGAATGTTTGGGTAGTTGATAAAATGGAAAACGGAGTTGCAGGTTACGCATTTTATCCAACAGCAGTTGATGGTGGGAATTTTTTCCGTGACGGAGTTATCATTTTAAACAATTATATTGGTTCAATTGGGACTTCTAATTTGAATAATTCACGTGCTTTGACGCATGAAATTGGACATTATTTAGGTTTGTCTCATACATGGGGAAGCACCAATAATCCTGGCGTTGGATGTGGTGATGATTACATGGAAGACACACCAATTACTAAAGGTTCCAATCTTGTTTGTGATTTAACAATGCAAGTGTGTAATCCTGGAATTATTGAAAATGTTCAGAATTATATGGAATATTCGTATTGCTCAAGAATGTTTACAATTGATCAAGCTTCTGCTATGAGAAACATCATCCAAGGAGAATCTGGAAATCGAAATATGTTAATTACTGATTCAACCAAAGTAATTACTGGAATCGATTTGACAACACCTCCAACCTGTATTCCAATTGCGGATTATAAATCGAGTTTGAGAATGATTTGTCAAGGAGAAACCATTCAATTAACGGATCAAAGTTATAATGCACCTGTTCTAAGTCGTCAATGGACTGTGAGCGATGGTACAGCAAGCTCTTTAACTTCCGCTACACCAACAGTGACTTTCAATACTCCAGGTTATAAAACCATCCGATTAGTTGTTACAAATGCAACTGGAACAGATTCATTAGAAATGTACAATTACATTTATGTAAGTCCTCAATGGGCAGATTTTACTGGTCCAGCATCAATTGATTTTGAAAATGAGGTTGCAAATAACTTCATTGTCGACAATCCAGAATTCAATAATGGAAATTTTGAATTGATTTCTTCTAATGGTTATAATAACTCAAGATGCTATCGTTTGGATAATTTTAAAGATGTTTCAGGTGCAACGCAATATTCTCCAGCTTATTTTTACAACAACCGTTTAGGTGGTACAGTTGATGCTTTAACAACACCGTCTTTTGACTTTGCAACAACAACTAACGTAGAAGTTTCTTTCAAATATGCCTATGCAACGAATGCAATAGAATTAGCAGATATGACTGAAGTTTTGAAAGTTTATTCTTCTAAAAATTGTGGTCAATCTTGGACATTAAGAAAAACAATTACGGGAGCAGAATTAGTTACAGCAGGAAGTTTTGGGTATCAAAATTTTGTACCTAATTCTAATAATTTCTGGCGAACAGCTTCATTTACAGTTCCAACAACAGTTCAAGATGCGCACACACGTTTCAAATTTGAATTTACAGCCTCTGATTTCGCAAACAATCTTTATCTTGATGATATTAATGTAGGCGGAATATTAGAGGTTTCACCAATTGAACTTGGAAATGATTTTACGGTTTATCCAAATCCGTCATCTACTGAAGATGAAATTACTGTGAGCTTTTACAACGATGCTCATCCTTCAAAAGTCGTGTTATACGATGCCATCGGAAATGTAATAGCTCAATTTGAGATAACAAATTTAAACCAAGAAATAAATCTAAATATTTCTAAAAATCTTAACCTGGATGCAGGATGCTATTTTGTAGCAAAAGAAAGCAAAACAGGATTAAGCAGTAAAAGAATAGTAGTTATCAAAAAGTGATTCTACTATGAGTTTTAATAGTTTTTTTGAAAGGTGGAGTGACTTTTAGTTGCTCCATTTTTTTAAAGAAACCAAATATCATTAATAAAATTTATTTATTATTAATTAAATATAAATTAGTTACTTTTACTCTGTGAAAAAGCTACTCTCCATCTCAATTCTTATTGTTGCAATATGGCAAATAGTAGGCTTTTTTGCTTTTTTTGAAATTGAAAGTTTTAGAATTCGCAAGAACATAAAAACTTTGATGAAACACAGTGTTCCTTTAGAACAACTTCATGAATTTGATTTTACAAAAGCTGAACTAAAATCGATTGTTTGGATTAAGTCGCATGAGTTTAAAATAAACAACAGATATTACGATATTGTTAAAGTTCAACATTCGACAAATAAAGTACATTATTGGTGTATAGACGACATTCAAGAAACAGTATTATTCGAAAAATTAGATCAATCTACATCTTTTAATTTAAGTCATTCTTCAAGACATTCAACTTTAAGGTATTGGATTAAACTAATGAAAACGCATCATTTTCAAAATTTACAGCAATTTGATATACATAATTTAATTACTAATCACAAGACTTTGCACTTTTTCCAGTACAGTATATATTATAAGTCTTTTGGGTTAGACAAAGATTCACCACCTCCCCAAGTTTAAATTCTTCTTAGTCTAAAATAATTGATATTAAATCAATTGTTGAATTGCATCATTGAAACTTATTTCATTATGTAAATCTATATGTCTTATTAAGAAATAATTTTAAACAAAATCAAATGAAAAAATCAATTTTAGTTGGTTTGGGAATTGGAATTTCATCGATTTCATTTTCTCAAAATCGTCAAGCTCAAGGAAAAGTTGTGGACGAAGTGGAAGGAAGACCAATAGCAGGGGCAACTGTTGAATACGGTCAAAACAAAAAATCGGTAACAGATGAAAATGGTAGATTTTTCTTCGATTGCCAAATAGCTCAAGTTGTAAAAGTTGCAGCAACAGATTATGTAAATGGTTCGGGAACAGTGAAAAATTGTGACGATATTTTATTAATCACAATGAAACCAACTGTGATGAAAAACTTGAACGAAGTAGAAATTACGGCAACTTCAAATACACAAAAAGAAATGTTATATCAACCAAGTTCTATTGCGAAATTGGGAGTAACAGAAATCAAACGTGGAAATGGCTTATTTATGGATGACGCGATTAACACAAATATCCCAGGTGTAACCATGCAACGCAGAACGGTTTCAGCTGGTCAAACGTTCAACATTCGTGGTTACGGAAATGGAGCTCGTGGAACAAATGGTGTAAACAGCAATTTTGATTCTCAAGGTTCTAAAGTTTATTTGAACGGTATTCCAATCACAGACGCTGAAGGAATCACATTGATGGACGACATCGATTTTGGTTCTATAGGCGGAGTAGAGGTATTGAAAGGCCCATCTGGTTCACTTTACGGTTTAGCAATCGCTGGTGTTGTAAACTTGAAAACAGTGAAACCACAAGCTGGTAAAATTTCAATTGGTCAAGACGCAATGTTTGGTAGCTATGGTTTACAACGTTACACAACGACTTTACAAATTGGCACTGCTCGTTCTTCATTATTAGTGAATTACGGAAAACAAAAATACGATGGTTTTATGCAGCATACAGCTTCTACAAAAGATTTCGTAAATGTTTTCGGAACGTATGAAGCTAACGAAAAACAATCAATGAATGTATATTTTGGTTACAGCAATAGTTATGATGAAAGAAATGGTGAATTAACAGCTGGTCAATATGATACATTGGATTATTCAGGAAACCCTGCTTATGTAAAGAACAATGCACATTCAAATGTAATCAGTGCAAGAGCAGGATTTGGACATACTTACAAATTCACTAAAAACTTCTCAAATACAACTTCTGTTTTCGCAACAGGAATTAGCAGTAATGTAAGTTCTGCTGGTGGTTGGACAGACAAATTACCTGTGAATTATGGAATACGTTCAACGTTTGATTACAACAGAAAATTGGGAGATAAATTCAATCTTTCAGGTGTAACAGGAATTGAAGCTCAGCAACAAAATGCGCAAACTATCGGTTACAACATGGTAAAAGACAGTTTGAATCCAACAGGATATAATATCATCGGGTCAATGAGAAGTAATACGTATGCAATCTCAAAAACTGCTTCTTACTTCACAGAATGGACTTTAGCAATGCCTTATGAAATTTCATTAGCAGCAGGTGTTGGTATTTCTAACATGGCGATTGAATTGAACGACCGTTTTTATGTCGCATCTAATAATTCAGCAAATCCAAATACATTACACAAACCAACTCATTACAGTAAATCGTATAATGGTTTAGTGTCTCCACACGTTGCAATCAACAAAGTAATCAATAAACAAATTTCAGTTTACGCATCTTACGGAATGGGTTACAAAGCGCCAGTAAGTTCTTATTTCTACATTCCATTAACTGGACAATTGAATACAAACTTGAAACCTGAAATTGGAACACAATACGAAATTGGAACAAAAGGAACGTTATTAAACAATAAATTAAGCTACCAAGTTGCTTTATTCAACGCAATTTACACGAACAAAATGACTGTTGTAGCGGTTCCAAATGCTGCAAACACAGCAACTTCTTACACTTATGTTGCTAACGGTGGTACACAAAACAACAAAGGAATTGAAGCAGTAGTTAAATATACAATTATCAATTCTGAAACTGGATTCGTGAAATCATTAACTCCATTTGTTAACGTAGCATATTCTAATTTCAAATATGAAGATTTCAAATACCAACAATTGAATTCAGCTAAAACAGATGTTGTTGAGGTTGATTACAGTGGTAAAGTTGTTGCAGGTGTTCCACCTATTACATTTAATGCAGGTGTTGACTTTGCAACAAATTTTGGTCTTTATGCAAATGCTACTTATTCATATAGAGATAAAGTTTATTACACATCTGACAATTTGAATCAAGCTGATGCATTTTCATTAGTGAATGCTAAAATTGGATATTCTAAAACTTTCTTCAAACACTTGAGTTTAGATGCTTATTTTGGAGCGAACAACATTACAGGTACTCAATACTACCAAATGTTATTTGTTAATCAAGTTCCAGATGCTTATTTACCTGGTCCAAACAAAATCAACTTCTTCGGAGGTGTGAATTTGAAATACAATTTTTAATCATAAATTTGTCAAAGGCGGTAGAGATACCGCCTTTGTTTTTTAAACGAATTATTATGAAAAATTACAATCTATTTCTAGTTGCGATTTTATCATTGATTTTCAGTGCTTGTGGATCAAATGGTTCTAAGAAATCAGAAGAAAAAGCACGTGTTGTTTGCCTTTCTAAGCAATATAACGAGATTATTTATGCACTTGATGCTGAGAAAGATCTAGTTGCAGTTGATTTATCCAGCGTTTATCCAAAGGAAATCAATAAATTGACGAAAGTGGGATATCACAGAGCGCTTTCTGCAGAAGGAATCTTGGCTGTAAAACCTACTTTAATCATCCATGATAATAACATTGGGCCAGATCATGTGGTTGCACAATTAAATAAATTGAAAATTCCCATGTTAGCGTTTAATACCGAATCAAAAGATTTAAAGTCAACTTGTGCTTTGATTTCTGAAATGGGTAAATATTTCCACAAGGAAAAAGAAGCAAAAACTATAAATGAAAAACTAACTAAAGAATTGAACGAAGCAATTGCTTCAGGTAAAAAACACAAAGAAAAACCTAGCGTTTTAATCATTCATTACGGTCAAGCTCGCAATCATTATTTAATTGTAACGAATAAAAGTACTGCAGCAAAAATGGTAAATTGGGCTGGAGGTAAATTGGCAGTAAATGGTGATAGAGGAATGAAACAATTGTCAGCTGAAGCTATTGCAGCCTCCGATCCAGACGTTATTTTAATGACTGATTTTGGTTACGATCGTTTGGGTTCGTTAGATAAAATCAAAGAATTGCCTGGTGTTGGAGCTACAAAAGCGGCTAGAAACAATAAAATTTACCGAGTGAATGAATACGATTTAATTTATTTAGGGCCAAGAACGGGTAAAAATACATTAGCGATTGAAAAATTGATTCATCAATAAATGAAGCATTCGAAACCTGGATTTGTATTTCTTATATTACTCGTTTCAACGGTTGTTATCGCTTTGATTTCAACGTTTTATGGAGCAGTTGAAATTTCATTTTCTGAAATGGCGAGTTGCTTTCAAAAGTTGCTTTTTACAGGCGAAACGCTCAATCTGAATGAGAATATTTTTTTAGAATTGCGATTACCTCGTGTAATTTTGTGTTTAGGTGTTGGTGGCATTTTAGCTCTTGGTGGTACCTTGATGCAAGCTTTGTTTAGAAATCCAATTGTTGAACCAGGGTTAGTAGGAACTTCAAGTGGAGCTGCCTTCGGTGCTGCATTTTTCTTAGTACTTGGTGCGACTTATCAC
>RFNX01000618.1 GCA_009926905.1 Flavobacteriales bacterium | reverse complement strand
TCAAAGTCTTTAGAAACTAATCCTAAATCATAATCAGTTACAATTTTTGACATTTCTGGAGAAGGTCCAATTGCAATTGCCAAACGACCTTGAATGAATTCGAAAAACTTATTTGGTAATGCATGTTTATTATTGAAATTATTGGGTTCCAAAAGGTATATACCCATGTCGTATTGAGAAATAAAAGGTACAATTTCATCCGTAGAAACCGGAGGTATCAATCGTACATTCTTTTTCGTTCCAATTAATTGTTCTAATTCCTTTTTATATTCCTCTTTTCTGAAAACCAACATCAAATCCAATTCAAAACGCTCATCTACAAAATCCATCATTTCAATCATGTTTTCGATTTTTCGTTGTGGTAAAGCCAAACCATGATGCATGATTTTGATTTTATCACCAACCGTCATCGAATTGGTATTTTCAAAATAATCTGCAGCGTTGGTCAATACCATTGGATTTAAACCGAATTCTGAATTGTATTTTTTTGCAATACCATCGCAAACAGTGAGCATAAAATCTGCTTTATTCGCATACTTTTGGATAAGGTTGGTTTTGTATTTTTTGAATAAAATTCGCCAACGTAAACTGTCATTATTTTCTTCTGGAGAATATTCGTGCGCATCAAAAATAACTTTTGCGTTTCCTTTAATTTTTAAAGCTACAGGCAATGCATCTGCGTCGTTTGCAATGATAACATCGAATTGTTTTCCTATTGTTTTTTCAAGTGTCAATTTGATTTCTTCCAAATTCCAATAATAAGATTCAAACATTCCCAACAGTAGTTTTGGTAAAGGAATGATGAAATTCACTTTATTGAAAGGGCTGAATACATCAATATGCGTAACATTTTCTATTTCAGAATCTGCTAAACCAACTGTTGTAATGTCATAAAAATCTTTGAAATAATTAATCTGACGTTTTACACGAGGATCACTTTTAAGGTTTGAAAATGAAATAATAAGCAATTTGTGTTTTGACATATTCAATTGACTTTACTGAAGCTCTTTTTCAATTTTAAAAAGTATGCTTCGAAATAATGATAACTTAAATAACTGATGACAATTGTAAAAAACAAAGACAAAGGGATTAGATACCAAATGTTTACAGTGTCTTTTAGAATTAATAGGGCAATATTAATTCCAATCATGTGAGTTAAATAGAGTCCGTAACTGATTTTACCTAGCCAAGTTAGTAATTTGAATTTTCCCATTTTAAAAAATGAATTCGGCGAAAAATTTTGTTCAATGATAACAAATGAAAAAAACAACGATGGAACAACATGGAAAATAAATGGGTAAAAACCAAAATGACCTAATATTTTATGTTGAAGAAAGATGAATCCTAAGCAAAAAATATAAATCGCTAAAGTCAAATTTTTACTAAAGGACGAAATAAATTGCACCATTTTTTCTTGTTGATAAAATGCCCAATTCGCAAGAAGTCCTCCCAATGCCAAGTACTTAAAACAACTAATTAAGTGATAATCTCCTGCTTTTAAGTTGATTCCTGAAAAAACGAAAAACACTTCAGAACCAACTATTAAAAGTATCGTCAAACCAACGAATGATTTGGTTTTTTGCATCAGCCAAAACAATAGTGGCCAAATGATGTAGAATTGTTCTTCGACGCAAACGCTCCAGTGAACTCCCAGCGTATTTAAAGTAGGAAAACCATTATAAATGTGGTCGAAATTTGCTAGAAACAAAGAGTAGAGTAGAGGTGAAGCATTTTCAGGACCTAGATCTTTAAAAAGTGGTAGAATTACAAAACCAATTATTAATGTCAAATAATAAAGTGGCCAGATTCTTAAAACGCGTCTTAAATAAAAACTACCAATTTGTATTTTACTATGTAATTTGTTTTCAGTAAATAATAAATAGGTAATTAGAAAACCACTAAGTATAAAGAAAAATATTACGCCTAGTCGTCCTCCAACCCCCCCAAAAGACATAATAGCTTTTAACGCAAAAGAAAATTTTTCATGATCTTTAATTTGATAAGATAAATGAGCGAAAATAACCGCAAATGCAGCGATTGCACGCCAGCCATCTAGGTTTTCGAAATAAAGATTTTTTTTTTGAATTTCCATTATGTGTTTTGCTTCATCCAATGATTTAATGTAGCAATGCGCCAAACTAGGGTTGCAAATTTATTGTTTCCTGCTTTAAATTCGTCAATTATTTTTTTTGTTTTCGTTTTATCTAAAAATGACAATTGTGTATAATCGATTTCTAACAAGTGAGCTAAAGAACCTCTAAGCCATAAAATTTCTCCTGGAGTTACAAATCCTTTTTTATCCGTGCGCCATTGTATTTCTTTTGGTAACACTCCTTCCATTGATTGACGCAGGGCAAATTTGGTCCAGCCATTGTTTATTTTCAAATTATCTGGAAATTGAAACAATAATTCAACTAAACGGTGATCTAAAAATGGAACACGACTCTCAATTGAATGTGCCATTGAATTGCGATCTTCATAGTGTAATAAAGTTGGCAAAGAAGAATAGTTCATTAAAGCGAAGTGAAACTCATTCAATTTGCCTGATGAATAGTTGTCGAAAGATTGCCAATCGTTATGTTTATTTCCAAGAAAAGGTAAATAGTTTTTATATTCAAACTTGTAAATCGAATCTTCTCTCATTAAAGAACTAAGTGCCGATTTCATTAATACATTAGTAAGTTTTGAGTTACTCGCTTCATGAATTTTCTTATAATCTTTAATTCCTTTTGAAAGTTTTCCGAATTGAAAATGCTTCATCCACTCAGCGTAAAGTCTATAATATGAATGCATATAACCTCCCATATAGTCATCAGCGCCCTGTCCACTTAAAATTACTTTTATCCCTTTCTCTTTCGCTAATTTCATTACATAATATTGTGAAATAGGCGAAGAGCCAGAGAGAGGAAAATCCATCGTGTTTGCAATCGCATTAAAGTCTTTTGCGATTTCTTGTTCAGTCGGTGAATAATAATTCAACTGAAATTGCCCTGGATATTTTTGTTCGATGGTTTGAATAAATGGACGTTCGTCGAAACCTTTAGTTGAATCATAATAAATCGAAAATGTTTCCAAATTCGAAGACATTTTATTTTTCAGTAAAGAAGAAACTATACTTGAACTGTCAATTCCACCACTTAATGTTGCTCCAATAGGAACATCACTTCTAACGTGTAATTGTAAAGAATTATCGAAAAGCTCTTTAAATTGATGAACTGCTTCTTTCGTATCAATTGCTGTTTGTGTGGATGGATACGACCAATATTTTGAAATGGAAAGATTTTTGTCTTTAAATAGTAGGTTATGTCCAGGTTCTAATGTTTGAATCCCTGAAAAATAAGTCTCGTTTTTATAACCAATCCAACCTAATTGCATTCCTCTGTTTACTTGAGAAAGGTTGAGGTTAGAAGAGAAATATGGTGTTGTTTTTAATGACTTTATTTCAGAGGAGAAGAAAAATTCTTCATTGTGATTTATGTAATAAAATGGCTTAATACCGAATCGATCACGTGAGCAAAACAAACAATTTTCTTCTTTATTGAATATGGAAAATGCCCACATTCCGATAAATTTTTCAACGCATTTTTCGCCATAAAAGTCATAGCTTTTAAGAATTACTTCAGTGTCAGATGAAGTTGAAAATTGAACTCCTTTTTGAATTAATTCAGCCTTGATTTCTTTGTAATTATAAATTTCACCATTGAAAACAATCCAGTACTTTCCAAAATTCATTGGTTGATTTGCTTCTGGGTTTAAGTCTATTATACTGAGACGATTGTGGCCAAAGTAAACAGGGTGAAGGTTTTCAAAACCACTGAATCTGGGCCTCTGTGATTCGTAGAAGCAACCATTATACGAATCAAACGATTATTTTCGTCTTGGTTTTGATTAGAAGTGAAAAATCCGTGAATGCCACACATATTATTCTAAAATTAATTTTGCCATATCACCTGTCAAATTCCTTCTTGAAAATTTGTTTTTTGATACTGTATTGACTTCAGTTTGATTGGTTGTTGAATTTAAGATAAAATCTATTATTGCTTGTTTTTCGTTTGGATTTAAAGTGACAGAAACTGCATTTTCTCTCAAAATAACTGCTGCATCACCGTCTTTTGGCCCAATGTTTAGAATAGGATTTCCTGTTGCTAAATATTCAAACAATTTTCCTGTTAAAATTCCTTTATTATTTTCAATTTCAGGAATAATAAGCAATAAAATGCTTGCTTTGAGCATATAATCAATTGCTTCAGAATGATTGACATACGGTATGAATTCAACATTTACTGAAATTTTTAACGATTCTACCATTTGTTTTACGCCTCCATGACAATTTCCAACAAATTGAAGTTTCCAATTACTATCTGTTTTTACAATTTCAGCAAATGCATCCAAAAATCCCTCAACTGGATATTGTTCTCCGAGGTTTCCGACGTAGCTGATGATCTTCGGCTTTGAATTGTTCTCTGAAATCTTCTGAGAATTACTCCCCGAATTGCAATTCGGGGTTACGTTGTTCAGAGTTGGAATTATGTTAAAGTCAGCTTCATCAAAGCCGTTTGGTATCACATGGATTTTGTCTAGGATTTCTTTTCGTTTAGCTCCAAAATGACGTTTGATATCTTCACTAACAACAACAATTTTGTCGGCATTTTTCAAACAAGTTTGTTCGAATTTGTAATCTTTTCGTTTCGCAAAAGGAGTGCGAAAAAGCTCTTGATTGTAATAGATTTCTGTCCAAGGATCGCGTAAATCAGCTAACCAATGCAAGTTGAATTCTTGTTTTAATTGCAAGCCAATCAATTGAGTAGAGTGGGGCGGAGAGGTTGTTACAATGCTGTCAATATTGTTTTCTCGAATGATGGTTCGTGCTTTTTCTAATGCAAATTTGTTCCAGCCAATTCGTGCATCGGGAATAAAGAAATTGCCACGCACAAAACGCATTAATTTATCAGTAAGACCTACTTTTTTTTCTCCTGA
>RFNX01000185.1 GCA_009926905.1 Flavobacteriales bacterium | reverse complement strand
CTTCCACGTCAAACTAAAAACAAACTCAATGTAGAGTTAGAAAAAGCGGATTTACTTCTGTTAACAGGTTTTGAAAATGTAAAGGGTTGGTATCCAGTCAAACTTTTTGAATACTATGCCTCTTTGAAACCAATTTTACTATTTCCTTCTGACAATGATGTAATGGAACATTTTTTAAGTGTTACGAAATCAGGTTATATTATTAATAATCAGAATGAATGTCAAGAATTGTTTCATAAACTTGTTAATCAAAAGATCAATAAAGAAATAATCAAGTTAGATATCGATTTTGAAAAGGGTGATTTTTATAGCCGAGCGTATCAAACTAATTTATTAGGCAATTTTATAAACACAATTGAAAAAAAATCATGAAGTTTATTGGTTATTTGTTTTTTCTTTTTGGTTATCGTGTTAATCACCTGTTTAGAAGAATTAAGAGCAAAATTCTTAAAGTAAATAAACAGGAAAAAATCGACTACTTACACAAGCGAATTATAAAGTATCCAAAGCTAGAATCTATCGAAAAAACAATTTCTGATTTGGTTGAAAAAAATATGTCTATCACGCGATTTGGCGATGGTGAATATCATTTATGCTTGGGGAAAAGTATTGGCTTTCAGGAATTTACTTTTAGACTAGGTTTTAGAATGTTTAAAATTCTATCTGATTCGAAGTCAGAGAGTTGTATGATTGGAATAATTCCTTATCAATTGAATGGAATTAATGAGTACAGTACTGATTTTTGGTATGAAAACATTGATTATGTATTAAAGTTTTTTAATAAAAATACGTTATACTACAACGCAAGAATTACCAGAGAATTAACAAACGAGAATATCATGCATTTAAAAAAGGCCTGGGAAAAAAGAGATGTGATTTTTATTACAGGAAAAGGTTCGAGGTTTAGTGAAAACCATACTATTTTTGATAATGTTGCGTCAAAGCAAAGTTTATTTACCACTGCCAGAAATGCTTGGAGCGATTATAATCAAACTTATAAAAATGTTTTAATAGCTGCAAAATCTATAAGTAATCCAATTGTGATTTGTGCTATTGGACCTACAGCATCCATTTTAGCTTATGACTTATCAATTATAAACATTCAATGCTTAGACATAGGTCATATAACCAATATTTACGATAAGCTTTTTTTAAATGCAGACAAACCTGAAAATCTACCAATACAATAATTATGAATAAAAAAATTTACCTACATTGGTTTCGAGATAAGAAAATTGGAGAAAATTTTGGAGACGAAATAACAGCCTATATTATTCAACGTTTATCCGATGAGAAAATAGAGTTTGTACCAATACCTGCTTCACCATCGCGCATGTTAGTAAGAGGTTTTAGAGAGCTAATTAAAGGAAAGTTATCTATTTCTAATTATTGTCAAGTTATTAAGTCTTCAATTCAAAAACATTACATCATAGGTGCTGGAAGTATCTTAGGTTGGTCCTCCGCGCCAAATGCAATTGTTTGGGGCTCGGGAATTATTAAGCGCAAAGATATTGTTCAACCTTCTACTTTTTTAGCCGTTCGTGGGAAATATACAATTGAAAGACTGAAAGAATTAGGACTTAAACCACCAACAGTTATTGGAGATCCTGCTATTTTAGTTCCTTTAGTTTATAATAAAAAAGTTCCTAAAACACATAGAATTGGGATTATCGGACATTACACTCATAATGAATACTTAGAAAGTTACAAAAAAATTTCAGGAGTTTTAGTAATAAATCTTTTAGATAAAATTGAGAATGTTATTGATCAGATAAATAGTTGTGAAAAAACAATTTCTACGTCATTACACGGGGTAATTGTATCGCATGTATATGGAGTTCCTTCTCTTTGGTACCTGCTTGAAAATAAACCTTTAGGTGGAGATGATGTAAAGTTCTTGGATTATTTTTCATCTGTTGATATTACTGAATATTCTCCACTAGTCCTTGATAAAATAGATCAATTTGATATGGAAAAAATTGAAAGTAGATTTATTGAATATGCAGAAGTAACTCAGCCTAAAATTGATATTTCAGTCATTCAAAAACAATTAATTGAGGTTGCTCCATTTGAAGTTATGGATAAGTTTAAAAATAAGAAATTTTAAATTATGGAATCAGCTATAAAGACTAATTATTTTCCAGAATTAACTGGTGTAAGAGCATTGGCTGCTTTCTTAGTTTATTTGCATCATTACAGCCCTTTTACAAAAGAAGTTTTAGGAGATACAATTTTCAATTTTATTCATGAATTTCATATTGGTGTAACCTTATTTTTTGTTTTAAGTGGCTTTCTTATAGCTTATAGATATTCGGAAATGAAAAACTTTAATTTTAAGAAATACATGATTTTCCGTTTCGCTAGAATTTATCCGATGTTTTTTATCCTTTCCACCATAACTTTTTTAATCCCATTACTCTATCATGAAAACGTTTTTGAGATTAATAAAATTTTAATGTACGTCTCAAATATTACCTTTTTAAAAGGATTTTTTGATTCACTGAAATTTACACTAATAGAGCAAAGCTGGTCGCTAACTGTTGAGGAAGTCTTTTATCTGTTGGCACCTCTAGTATTCTTAATAATTAATAAAAAATTCATCTACTTTTTCTTTCTCCCAATCCTTTTCATTGGTCTTGGATTAGCAGCTGTATTTGTGTTTAGTAGGTTTAATATTCAAGGTTTTTTTGGTACTTATAACTTTATGTTTAATTATACTTTTTTTGGTAGATGTACCGAATTTTTTATAGGTATAGGGTTAGCCATTTTGATAAAAAGAGATTTAATCAAGTTTAAATTTAGATACTTTACGTATGTTGGGTTTATTATGATTTTTTTGAGTGCATTTTGCATATCATTAGTCGCCAAAGAAGGGTATGGAATTCACGAACCATTAGGGATTTTTATTAACACCTTCATTTTGCCTTTGCTAGGAGTTTCTTTGTTTTATTATGGTTTAATTACCGAAAAATCTATATTTTCCAAATTTTTTAGTTCAAAAATACTTGTGCTTCTTGGTAAAAGTTCTTACATCTTTTACCTTATTCACATAGGTTTTTTCAGAAATATTTTTGCTTTAAAAATAGGGGGAATTTGGGCTTATCTGTACATTTTTATTATTTTGCAAATAATAGCTATTATATTATTTAAGTTTATTGAAGAGCCTCTAAATCATTATTTTAGAAACAAATTCGCTTTTGAGAAGAAAATTAAATAACTAATTTGTGATTATTTATTATTTAAATCTAACAATAATCATTTAATGCCAATTTGCAAGATGCCCTCTAACTTTTTTAATCCAATGAAAAATTGTTAAATTTGTTTTGTGACTTAACAATTAAGATTATTTCTCATGATAAAATCCATTTTAACCGCCATCGTTTTTTTACTACTATGTTTTAGTTTTAGTGCTCAAATCCCTAACACTAATCTAAAATTATGGTTAAGAGCAGATGCCGGTGTTACAGAAGTTTCTGGAGCTGTAAGTCAATGGAATGATCAAAGTGGGAATGGATTTAATTTATTACAGTCATTATCAACGGCAAGACCGACATTGATTTCATCTATTAATCTATTAAACAACAAACCCGTTATTAGATTTGATGGCACCACTGATTTCATGTCTGTAGATTTTTTACAAACCTTTGCTCAACCAAATACGTATTTTATTATTTACAATAATCAAAGAACTGGCTCAACTTCGTCAGGAATATTTGATGGCATTGTTGATCCAAATCGAAATACATTTTTGTATGGAAGTGGGAAATTATTTTTATCCTCATCCTCCTCAATAAGTTATAACAAAACACAACCTTTTTCATACATTATCAATTCATTAGTTTTTAATGGGACAAATTCTTTAATTTTTGAAAATGGTATCCAGCGAGTAACAGGTAATGGAGGAACTAGTTCAATTAGCGGCATTCAAATTGGTAGAAGGACAAGTGGTGGTACAAATTTTTTTTTAGGTGATATTGCTGAATTTATTTTTTATAATCGTGTGTTGTCTTCAACTGAACAAGCGCAAGTTGAAAAGTATTTAATGGATAAATATGCACCACCCGTTAATTTGGGTGCAGATATTAATGATGTTTACGGATTTGAAAATATCACATTGTCTTCAAGTGGATATTATACAAACTATACATGGACATTGTCCAACGTTACAATATCTACAGCATCTTCAATTTCAATAAACAACCCTGGACAATATATTTTAACCGGAACAGATCTTTTTGGAAGAATTTCAAAGGATACGATAAATGTGACACGACCAGATTATTCAACGGTTCAGCTTTCTAATCAGACGATATGCTACAATGGTAACACTTCTGTCACTGCACCTATGCCACCTGGAGATTATCAGTTCGTTCAATGGAGTGACGGGGTGACAACTCAAACAAGAAATATTACCCAAACCACGAGTTTAAGTTATACAATAAAAGACAACGCTAATTTTACAAGAACCTCCAATGCAGCAACTTTCACATTTGATAACTCATTACAGAATGTTCAATTAGGAAATGATACAAGTTTATGTGCAGGTAATTCGATTCAATTACAGGTATCTAGTCCTAACATCACTTCTTATTTGTGGAGTAATAATCAAACAACCCCATCAATTTCTTTAACAAATTCAGATTTATATACCCTTCAAGTTACAAATAGTAATGGTTGTACTAAAACGGATGCTATTCAAGTTACCATTCAAGGACAATCACCCACAATTTTACTTAATTTCCCTAGTCAATTTTGTCAAAATGAAACAATTAGTTATTCGGAAACGTCATTTGTACCAAGTGGAGAAGCAGTTGGAAGTCGCTTTTGGAATTTTGGCAATTCAACGTTTTCGAATTCGTCAAATGGAACATTCTCAAACAATACGGTTGGAACTTATAATGGAACGTTAACTGCTACTTCTGTTGGAGGTTGTCAGAATTCACAAGCATTTACTTACACTGTTCGGCCAAAGCCGATTTCAAATTTTACTGCTCCATTGTTATGTAGTAATATTAGTGCACAATTTACAAACACAAGCACTGCTCCATCTAGTACGATTTCAGGTTCTCAATGGTATGTTGACAATGTTTTAGCTGGAAATAATACGAATCTTAGTTATTCCCATCCTACAACCGGGAATTACGCTCTTAGATTAATTGTCACTAATAGTTTTGGATGTAAAGACACAACCTCGCAAATTCAAAATGTAAATGATTCGTATCCAATTCCAAGTTCAATAAGTTTAGTAAATCCATTCAATGGCAAGACAGTGTTGTCAAATGAACAAATTCCATTTAGTTGGACTGCTGCTATTAACAACTATTTTTACACGTTGGATTTATCATTAACTTCAGATTTTAGTTCAGTAATTTCATCAAACACAATTTCAACAAATACAGCAACTTTTTCAGTCAATCAAAATGGAATCTTG
>RFNX01000262.1 GCA_009926905.1 Flavobacteriales bacterium | reverse complement strand
ATACGCCATCAATGAAATTCAAAATCAATATTATCTTTCTTTTCTAGCGAAAACGAATAATGAATTCAACAAAGAATCATTGACTAAAAAAGGAATCTTAACTGGAAAACCAATTAAAAATATTGTTTCAGTAAAAGTTCCGCTTACTAAATTATCTGATATAGCTCAATTGTCTGGTTTTGAGTATTTAGAAATCTCCAATAAAATTCAACCAAACTTGGAAAGAGCGGTAAAAGACATGCGAGCTGATAGCGTTCAACAAGGAATTGGTTTGCCCGAAGGCTATACTGGAAAAGACGTATACATCGGAATCACAGATTGGGGATTTGATTACAGTTCGCCTATGTTTTACGATACTGCTTTGACGCAAACACGCATCATTGCTGCTTGGGATCAATTCAAAACAAGTGGTCCGCATCCACAAGGCTACAATTACGGAACGGAATACAACACTCCTTCTACCCTACTTGCTGCTGGTGCTGATACTGCCAATATTTACTCGTATGGTACACACGGTTCACATGTTGCAGGAATATGCGGTGGAAGTGGTGCAGGAACTATTTACAGAGGTGTTGCTTTCGAATCGAAGTTTTTATTTGTAACTTTTTTAGTGGATGAAGCGGCTGTTTTGGACGCTTGGCAATGGATGTACGACAAAGCAAATGCAGATGGAAAAAGGTTGGTTGTAAATATGAGTTGGGGCTTGTACCACTTTGGAACTTTAGATGGAACTTCAA
Source organism: Flavobacteriales bacterium (assembly GCA_009926905.1). Lineage (GTDB taxonomy): Bacteria > Bacteroidota > Bacteroidia > Flavobacteriales_D > Crocinitomicaceae > UBA952. Next base: position 8,089 of record RFNX01000262.1, on the reverse strand, counting down.
CTTTAAGCCAAGCTATCAGTGGTTTTGCGGATTTAGGAGTTGTATTTGCAAATTCAGGAGGAAACAATGGTGGCGTTAATTTTCACTTGAAAAAAACATTCAATAACGATGTCTTAAAATCAAAAGTTGACTTTTATCCTTACAGTTCCAATGCAAACATGTGGGGACAAAGCATTCACGCATGGGGCGAAGTTGGAAAAAGCTTCGAAAACGGAATCATTGTTACAAACAGCTCCAATACAACGCTTGTTGAAAGTCCTTTTTACAGTACAAATAACACAACAAATTACATCGACTCTTTTTTAGTTACTGGTGTTGACACAATTTGGTACAATATTTCTGCTGATAGCGCACATCCTTTGAATCAAAAACCACAAATGCGTTTACGTGTTAAAAACACAAACACTGCTTTACGAATTTTATTGAAATCAAAAGCCGTAGATGGAACTGTTCACTATTGGAATGTGACAGAATTAACAAATGATGTCGGAAATTGGGGAATGCCATTCTCAGCTTCAGGAAATGGTACAACAGCTGGTGACAATTCCAACGGTATAAGCGAGCCATCTTGTTCGGACGATGTCATTAGTGTTGCCGCTTATGCTTCAGGATATACAACTTCTGGTGGAAGTTCAGCAGGTGGAGCAATTGCTTCTTTTTCAAGTAAAGGTCCTCGTTACGATGGTGTAATGAAACCAGATATTTCTGCACCTGGAGTTTCAGTTATTTCTTCGATTTCTTCCTACACGGATTATGCGTTTACTTCAGTTGCAAATGTTGCGTTTAATGGAAGAACGTATCATTTTGCAAAAATGTCAGGAACTTCAATGGCATCACCAATGGTTGCTGGAGTAGCCGCTTTGATTTTAGATGCAAATCCTTATTTATCTGCGCAACAAGTGAAGTCGATCATTATGCAAACGGCACGTGAAGATAATTTTACAGGAATGATTCCAAGTGGCGGAAGTGTACAATGGGGAGCTGGAAAAATCAATGCATATTCAGCCGTAAAATTGGCACTAATCACAGCTGGAACGAAAGAAATTGGCAAGCAAGAACTGTTCTCCATTTTTCCAAATCCAAGTTCTGAATTGATTCATTTCCAAGGAATTATACTGAAACTACAGTTGAAATTGTTGACATAACTGGAAATAGTAACGAAAGAATCATCGAAAATGGAACGATAAAAATTTCAGATTTAAACGCTGGTACCTATTTTATTCGCGTTAAAAAAGACGGTCGTATTTACCAAGAAAAATTCGTTAAATTGTAATGGCTGAAATTCGTTCCCTTTCAAAATTGGAGTTACCAAAAGTTCAAGAATTAGCGCATTTGATTTGGCCAATTGCTTACAAAGAAATTCTTTCTCAAGAGCAATTAGATTACATGTTGAACTGGATGTATTCAATTAATTCCTTGGAACAACAACTTTTGGATGGTCACCAATATTTTGGAATTTATGACCAAAATGAAATGCTTGGCTTTTTAGATATTCAATTGAATCATCCTTTTGAAAGTGAAATGAAAGTCAATAAAATTTATGTTTTAACAAATCAACAAGGAAAGCAGCTCGGTTATCAACTGATGATTCATGCCATTGATTTTGCTAAAATGCACCATATGAAATCCATATCACTTCAGGTCAATCGTCACAACAAAGCATTTGAATTTTATAAAAAAATCGGTTTTATCATTCGCGAAGAAAAAGACTTTTCTATTGGAAACGGGTATTATATGAATGACTACGTGATGGAACTTAATTTGTTACTTTTTGTGTAAACCCATTTTAGGACAAGTCAAAATTCATTATTCCTTCTAAAAACGATTTTGGCATGATTTTCTTCGAGTTCTGATTCAATTCGCAATTCGCAATTTTGAGTTAGCAATTCTTTTCTACTACCTTTGTAAAAATCTCCTTTATGCGCATCCTCTCCTACCCTGCTTTATTGATTTCATCTGCAATTATAAGTGTTGTACTCTTTTCTTTTTGTGTGAATCAATCGCGTATTGAAGAAAATTTTCCTGCGCCTAAAAATGCTCCTAAAACTTGGTACAGTAAAGACTTGATCGAATTGAATAAACTTCCTGATTACCAACAAGAAATGCAAATTGAAAAGGAAATTGTTGTTTTAAAAAATAAAGAAAATCTTTTGCCTTTTGGAAACCTTGATAAGAAAATCATTCATTTTGCCATTGGAGGAAATTCAGAATCGTTTGAAAAAACCGCAAAACTTTTTGCAGATTTTGATACATCCATTCGCATTCAAAATAACTTTTCAGTAAAAGATAACTTAATCGAAATCGAACAAGCGGATTACGTGATTTTAAGCATTCATGCAGATGCAGAAGTTGGTAAAGAGACGAAAATCAATCCTGAATATGCAAAAATGATTGAGGATTTCCCACATTCAAAACCTTTGATTATTTGTGTGTTTGGTCAAGGAGATTTCTTGCCAACCTTAAGCCATGCGCACATTCACAACTTAGTTTACGCACCTGAAAATCATGAAATAGCTCAAAATGCAGTTGCTCAATTAATCTTTGGTGCCATTCCTGCAACAGGTGCTTTGAAACAAACTTTTGGTCATTTCAAAGAAGGTCAAGGCATACAATTTACAACCAATGGAAGGCTAAAATTCACCCAGCCAGAAGAAGTTGGAATCAGCGCCGATGCTTTGAAAAAAATTGATGAAATCGCTTTGAATGGAATTGCAGAAAAAGCCTATCCAGGGTGTCAAATTGTTGTAGCTGTGGAAGATAAAATCATTTACAGAAAAAGTTTTGGAACAACGACCTATGTTGAAAATGCAGAGAAAGTGCAAAACGAACATTTGTATGACATTGCTTCTGTTACGAAAATTGCTGCTTCTACCTTGATGGCGATGCACTTGCATTCAAAACTGCAATTCGATTTAAACAAAACGTTGGGGCATTATTTACCCGATTTAACTTCCAATACACCTTATGCCGACATCACAATCAAAGAAATGATGGCGCATCAAGCAGGTTTTACCCCTTGGATTGCTTTCTACAAAAACGCCGTTGGAAAAGATAATAATTTGCGTCCATCGGTTTACAGCACAATCAAAAAAGAAGGATTCAATCTCCAAGTAGCAGAAGGTATTTACGTCAAAGACAGTTATGTGGATTCCATGTTTCAGCAAATAGTAAAAACGCCACTTGGACCAAAGAAATACGAGTATTCGGATTTGTGTTTTTACTTCGTTCAGAAAATCGTAGAAAAACAAATTAAGGAAAAGCAAAATACATATTTGTGTAACAACATATATCACCCAATGGGATTGAGACGCGCAACTTATTTACCTTTAGATTGCTTTCAAAAAGATTGGATCACACCAACTGCTGACGAAAAAGGATTTAGAAATCAATTGTTACAAGGTTTTGTACACGATCAAGGAGCTGCGATGCTTGGGGGTGTGGGTGGTCACGCTGGTTTGTTCTGTAACGCTACCGATTTAGCGAGCATCATGCAATTGTTCCTCCGAAAAGGAGATTATGCAGGAATGAAATTCTTCGATGAAAAAACAATAGATGAATTCACCAAACAACAATTCCCTGGCAACAAACGTGGTGCTGGCTTCGACCGTCCTAGTGCAGCTGGTGGCGGAACCTGCGACAAACTAGCGTCACAACAAAGCTTTGGACATTCTGGTTTCACTGGAACATTAGCATGGGCAGACCCAAAAGACAATGTGATTTTCGTTTTCCTATCCAACAGAGTTCACCCGGATCCAGACAACTGGAAACTCCGCGATATGAGCATTCGAACGAATATTCAACACGTGATTTACGAAGCGATTAATGCTAGGAAAAATTAATAGCTACTAGTTTTACTTAGTCATCTGCAATTCCTAATCCGCAATTTTACACTGAGCTTGTCGAAATGCCACAATCCGCAATCCTTAATCCCTTAATCCGTAATCCTTAATCCGCAATTCTTTAAAACTTCGAAACCCTCACTACTCTTGTAGTCGTCCCATCCTCCACTTTCAAAAGATATATGCCACTTTCAAGATGAGTAAAATCAATCTGATAATCAAAAATTCCTGAACTCACTTCTTGGTTGTCAACAATACGTTTTAAAATTTCACCGTTAGGACTATACAAGGTAATATTCACTTTAGACACATTATCTGCTGATGGTAAAAACAACGAACCATAAGCAATACCTGATGTTGGATTCGGATAGATTGGCATCACTACCAAATTCGAACTTTCAGTATTCACACAAACTCTATTATTTGAGGAAATCACGTCTTGGTTATTAAAATTATTAGTCGCAATTCCTTCAACACATAAGAAATTCTCAAATTGATCTTGCGTGGAAACAAAAGACGATAATTGTGAATTGAAAACATAAATAAATGACTGCCCAACTTCCAAGTTTCCAGAAAATGTCTCTTTAAGCGGTAAAGAATTCAATGTTGACAGAATTAAATCAACTTCATTAATCACAAGTGAACCATTATTATACAATTCCACTCCAACAGTATTAAAACCATTATTCTCTTGATAGAACAGATTGCTTAGTGCTAAATCAAATCGTGGCTCGCCAACAATAACTTGCTTTATCATAGTATCCTTACACCCAAAAGTATTAGTCGTAAACAAATAAACCCAAATGGTATCATTGATATAATTCTCCAAATAAGTAGCTTGAACTGAAGGTACTGGTGGTGAATAGGTAACAGGATCCAATCCCAAAGCCAAATCCCAAGTTGAACTTGATGAACCAATGCTCGTATCGTAGAAAGTAATTGGAACACCAGCTACAACATTTGTTGGATCAATTGTGAAATTTGCTTTTAGTTCAGGATTAACATTTACTATTATCAAAGTGTCTGAAATACATCCTTGATCACTTGTTTCAGTTAAACTCAAAAATTGAACACCTAAGGTAGTAAAGCGATATGAACCAGCATTTCCATTGAATGGATATTGTAAATTTACCAACCAATCCGTTGATATTATTGAACCTTCAGGAATCGTAGAGAAGCTTTCAAAAGTTGTCAATGAGCTTTTACAGCTAGGAGAAATTTGCCAATTTAATACAGGATTTGGATAAATAGTTATTGGTTTTTCTATGGTATCCCTACAACCATTGTTTGCAATTACGATTAACTGAACATCATAAGTTCCAAATTCAATATATTCTTTCGGAATAGACGGATTCACAGCAAAAGTTGTATCGCCATAATCCCATGCATTTGTGTCTATTGTATAATTTGAACCGATTGTACTTGTATTATTGATAACTGTTGCACTTCGTTCACAAGCATTTTGAATGGTAAAGTTAGCAACTGGGGCTTCTTGAACGATAACAGTTTGAATAACAGTATCTTTACAGCCATTTACATCTACAGCTCTTAACTCGACGTTATAAGAACCTGAAATTCCATAAATGTGTGAAGGTTGTGGAAGAATACTTGTATTTGAACTTGAACCAGTTTGACCAAAATTCCAAGTGAAAGATGCCAAACCAACATTTACCAAATTTGATGGACTGAAAACTATTCCATCATAAGGACAAACATTTTGAGTACTAAAAGAAATTTGAGGCTTCGGATTGACATTAATTATCAAATTAGCCACCGATCGACAACCATTGTTTGCAAAAACTTCCAATTTTGCAGGTATAGGACCTAATTGATTCAAAAAGGTGGAACCAGAACTAGAATTCGTAACTAAAGTGTCAATCGTCCAACTTCTTGATGTAATGGAACTGCCACCATTTGCTGTACTCGATTCTGAGAAACTAAATGTCTCGTTTTGACATACAACTGAAGGAATTGAATACACTAAAGTTGGTGCTTGACCAATAATGGTTATAAATACTGTATCAGAATTGAAACAATTATTTTGATTGCTAACTGTTACTGAGTAGTTTCCTGTTGTAGTAACAACTTGAGAAATTGAAGTATTTCCTGAATTCCAATTGTAACCTGAGATTGTAGGAGACGAAACTTGCAATTGAATTTCATTTCCAACACAGAGGTTCGTATCGGCTCCCAAGCTAATTAACCTTAAAGATGTATCAATAGACACTGTTGCTACATTTGAAGTTCTTGTACAACCTCTATTGTCCTGCAAGGTATAAGAAAGAATTTGATTTTGTGTCAATAACCTCGAAGGAACTGTCAAACCATCATTCCAAGAAACGAACTGGTAATCACCAGAAGGAATTGTTGCTGTTTCTGTGAAAGGAGCGTTGTAACACACAATTCTATCTGTTAACTGAATACTATCATAAACAGGCCTTGTGACAATAATCGTATCTCTTGAGGTTCTTCCAAAAATATCTACTCCTCGCAACCAATATTGACCTGGATTATTAACAGAAATTGTAGCTGTAGTCGCGCCATTACTCCACAAATAACTTGTATAATAACCACTACTTGCCAAAACTGTGTCACAAAAACCATAAGTGGAATTAATGTCTGCGCCTAAATTTACAGGAGGTGCATATTTGTCCATTAAGTATTTTTCAACTTGGGATTGTTCAGAGGATGTAAGTTCTCTATTATAAAATATAAACTCTGCAACATCTCCATTTAGATAATTAATTCCACCATTCGTCCTTCGTCCTATTTGGATACCATTAACACCTGTATTTCCTGCATTTCCTGTAACTTTCTGAGCGCCATTTTCAAAAATAAACGAATTATTTCCATTTAATTCTAAGGTGTTAATCAAATAAGAATAAGGCTGCGGTTTTATATAACTTATTGGATTATTTGAGGTTAAAAGTAACTTCCCACCTCCCCATAAAAATGTGTTTCGTTGCGGATCGGTTAAGCCATCAAAAATACCTGATGTTGCCGTTCCGATTTTTTTATTATCGTATAAGATAAAATATGTATTTGCTTGTTCAAAATTAGCTCCAAAGTCAGCTGATAAGAAATCAGAAGTACCATCAAATCGAATGACAGGTTGATTGTTTAAGGTGTTAACAGAACTAACGTACAAAGGTCTAGCTGTTGTAGTGGATTGAGTCATGTTAAATCCATTCCCACTTTGATCGTTCCATTGAGAAACGAGGCCTGAATTTTGGATAACTCCATTCCCAGCGCTCAGCCAAAGCTTAGCATCATTGTCAATCGAAATTACGTTGAAACTGAAAGTTGAACTCCAAGCACCTTGCAAACAAGGATTGTTTGTTTTTACCCTCCAATAATAAGTACCGGTTGATGCAGGTTGAAAACTAAAACTAGTAGATGTAAGCGTACTTGATGTTATTAATGAACTAAATGTTGGCTGATTTGAAATTTCAACTTTGTATGTAGAAGTATTCAAAACTGAATTCCATTCCAAAACAACATTCTGATTTAAAGGTATTGTAATTGCATTTAATGGATAAATTAAAGTTGTAGCAATTGGAGTTGTAAACGATGCTTGTGTGTTTACTTGTTGGGTTAATGAATTACTACAATTAAATTGATCTGTAACAGTTAGCTTTACTTGATATGTTGCTGTATTAGGGAAAGAATAAATCAAATTAGTGGCACTTGCAACGTTAGTTGCGTTTACAAACCATTGTTGGGAGGTTATTGCGCCACCGTTCACTTCAACTGAACTTGTGTTAGTAAATTCTGAAGGTGTATTAATACATATAAAAGGAACAATAAAGCTAGCATTTGGGAGTGTTTTTACCGATATTGTAAAGTTAGAAGTTGTTGAACAACCATTCGAGCTTTCTACCACTAACGAACCGTTATATTGTAAAGCTTGGGTATATGTTGCACTTCCAAAATTTAAATTAGAAATTTGTCCATTACCAAAATCCCATGTGACATTGGAAATAGTTGAACCAGAAACAGAACTGCTTTGACTGTAATTGAACAAAGAATTTATACAAACTGAAGATGGTACTGAAATATTAGTAACAGGTGCATTACCTATTATTAGAACGCTAATCGTATCCCTTTTTATACAATTATTCGTATTTGAAACTTGTAGATTATAAACACCTGTATTCGTTAATAAAATTGAAGGAGTTGTCTCTGTGGTACTCCATAAATAAGAGGTAATACTTGGATTTGACACTTCTAATTGAATCAAATTTCCGGAG
>RFNX01000114.1 GCA_009926905.1 Flavobacteriales bacterium | reverse complement strand
GTAGGGTAGAGTCGCGACTCTACCCTACATATTTAACAAAATTGTCACGGTGGACTAATCGCATTGATTCCTGGTGGTTGATTTATAGTAACATTGGTTGTTCCTGCTGGGCTTGTACATCCACTTACAGTCGTAGTAATACTATATGTTCCTGAATTTGCAATTGTTGCATTACTTGTAACGGTTGGATCTTGTGTTGATGAACTAAACGAGTTTGGTCCTGTCCACGAATAACTTGCACCTGAAACTGTTGGCGTTTGTAATGTTAATGTTACTCCAACGCAAATTGGACCATTGTTCGTCGCTGAAGGCGTTGGATTGATGACAGTTGTAATCGCAGAAATGTTACTCAAAAAGATTTGCGAACAATTCACTGAAACCTTCACAAAATAGTAAACTGTTCCATCTACTCCTGTTGCAGGTGGAGTGTATGTAGCACTCGTTGCACCTGAAATTGGAGTTGCACCACAAACATAAGGTGCTGAATTACTGTACCATTGATAAGTGGCTGAACCAGTATGAGCAACAGACAGCGTTTGCGTTTGTGAATTACATAAGTTGGCACTTGCAATCGGTTGGGTTGTGATTGGATTGGAGACAACTGTCGTTGAATTAGGCGTGAAATCGATACCAGCCAAACGGTAATTGGAAGCAGCAGTATATGTCCAACTTAATGTAAAAGAACCATTATCAGTTAAACAAATGATTTGATTTGGAGCTGCGGTTGCATTTGTTGTGGATAGTGTCAGGTAAATAATATGGGAAGAACCTGAATAATCAACAGCTAAGCCATAACCATAACATGGATAATTTATTCCCGCTGTCCAAGTACCATTAATCGTTGATTTTGTCCATTTGGTGACACCACGATAACTGGAAGAACCGTTATCAGCAACGTACATAGTACAACCATCAGGACTTATTGAAAAATCATAAATGGAAGCACTTGCGTAAGTCAATATTTGATTCAAAACTTGCGTACCAGCTGTTGGTGTTCCTGTTCCTACTTCATTTATCGCAGAAATCTGTGAAACGTATAATTGATTATTAAAAATCTCAACATTTCGTGCATTTAAGCCAACAAGCTGATTGAAATTACTTCCATCATAATACCAAACCCCATTTGTTGAATTACTTGCGTTTCCTGCAGCATAAAACGTAGTTGAACCTGTCGGAATGACACTACGGTAATTATCTCCTGAAAATGGAAAAGTACCTGTGGTTGGATGAACTTGACGTGTTACTAAATTTAGAACTCCACCACTAATAATTGATGTTACTTTGTTATTGTTAGTATTTGAATTTGTTGTGTTGACATTCAAGTTTAATCCTGGAACAGCTGTGACTCCATTGTAACTGTTTAAAAATCCTTGCGAAACTCCACTACCTGGTGCTGTAAGCAGGTTGTTACCCGTAAATAAAGAAGTAATAGATTGCACCAAAGCACCACTTTGATTTATCTCTAAAAGTCTTACCGGTAAAGCATTTGAATTTCCAGACAAACTCGTTGTTCCATCGCCAACTGCATAAACCAGTAAGTTACAATTTTGCATGGGCAAACAAGGATCAACCGTTACAGTTAATGTGGCTGTTGCTCCCACACAAGTTCCTGTGGTTGGAGTGATTGTATAAACAGCAGTTCCAGAACCTGTAAATGAATTGGAAATAGTTGTCCCACTGCCGCTCGTTCCGCCACTTACACCAGTATTTGTGGGGGCTGTCCAACTAAAAGTTGTACTTGCTGGAATGCTTCCGTTTATTCCATCTGTTGGTGTGAATGAAATTGTATTCCCTGTACAAATAGCTGTCGACATAGGCAATAAACTTGCGGAAGGATTGATGGTAATTGTAATACAACTTGTTGACCATTGAGGAGTACTACAAGAAGAACCATTTATCGTAACCAAACAAGCATAAGTTGTGGTTGAACTAATTGCTGCTGACGGTGTGTAAGTTGCAGTATTTGCACCATTGCTTGTACCTAAACTCGTCCAGCCTGCTGTGGAACTTCCTGTTGGGCAACTCACTGCACCAGTTTGCGAATACCATTGATAAGTATAAGATGTACCGCCTGAAACACCTGTAACAGACATGGCATTTGGTATTCCTGAACCACAGAAAGAGGTGGTGAAAGAGACAATACAAGGATTTAAAGGAGAAGCTGAGCTTTTAGGTGCTATTGAATTTCCTGACGAAAAATCGACTGAATTGACTTGCGTATCTTGACATCCGTTTGAAGCTCTTGTAATCCAATTTGTTACAGAGGGAGCAGGGGCATTATTTGCCGTTCCTACACCCTCACGACAATCTGCTGATGTTCCGAAACCAACAAAATCAACAATATTTGTTGTTGGACAAGATATAGAACCGATAGTTGAAGTTGAATTAACCAAAGCTAATTTCCCAGTTGTCACACTCATATTTATAGTTAAACCAGATAAATCAGCAGTTGGTAAGGCTGAACCAATTGCAATATTATTTGTAGCCATTTGCACCAAAAAATATCCACCGGATTGAATCGTTCCAGATAAATTATTACTTGTCCAAGAAGTCCCTGTAGCAGCAGCATATTGCAAACTCCAACCACTCAAATTTACAGCACTTCCAGTTGGGTTATATAATACAACAAAATCATTTGTATAAGTCGCTCCACTATTTCCTCCAGCACCATATACTTGATAAATAACCACATTGCTGGATCCGCCTCCACCGGCTGAAATTCCTGCAACCGTTCCATAATTCACTGGAGGATCAACCGTAACTGTAACTGTAAACGTATTTCCAACACAGGTTCCTGAAGTTGGTGTAACAGTGTAAGTAGCCGTTGCACTTGCAGTGGTTGTATTGGTTAATGTTTGAGAAATCGAAGGTTGAGCACTCGCTTGCGCACTTCCACCCGTGATGGAATTGGAAGGATTTAAAGTTGGTGCTGACCAAGTGTAAGTTGTGCCTGCTGGAACTGCACCATTTGTCCCGTTTGTTGGAGAAACAGTAAACAAATTCCCTGAGCAAACAGTTGTTGTGATATTCGATATATTGATGGTGGTGGAACTAACTGTAAACAAAATACTAGTTGAACATCCATTATTATTAACATAAGTAATTGTAGTTGTACCAGCAGAAAGTCCCGAAACCACCCCAGTATTCGAAACCGTTGCGACAGATGGACTGGAAGATGTCCAAGGAGTTGATACCGCAGGGCTGCCTGAGCCAGTAAGCTGTACCGAAGAACCAATACAAGCATTTGTAGTTCCAGAAATGTTACATTGCAAGTTTACTGGGTTGCAATTCAAACCTGAGTTACCCGTAAAATCCATCGTAAAAGGACTATAGGTAGCTGAATAATTATTGACCAAAATCAATATATAATCTCCAGCATTTACATTCAAAGTGGAAACCCATCTATCACCTCCTGTGCCTTCTGAAGCATCAGTAGCATTGTTTCCAAGGCCAGTATTGCCACCAACCGCAGCAAATGAGCATCGATCTGGTTGTGCTTGTGGAGGACAAGTTGCAGGTGTACCCGAAAATCGCCAAACAGCAAAGTCGTAATCATCTGTTCCATTTGCGGGTGTAATTGAAAAAGAAAATACTCCCGTTGTTGACACTTGAGAATAAAACCAATTAGACTGACTCTCAGAACTATAACTTAAACAACCGCTTGTTGATATTGTTAAATCCGCTATTCCAGCTCCACTACTCGCTCCATTAACTTGACTATCTGAACACAGCTGTATGGCAGACGAACAATCAACATTCGGTGTTAGGGTGACAGTTACACCCACAGGTGTTGAGGAAGTACCTCCATTTCCAGGGCAAGTTACCACACAATAAAACCAAGTTTGAACAGTTACTGCCGTTGAATACGTTGCATTTGTTGCACTGCCTATTGTTGTCCATGGACCAGTAGCCGAAGTCGTGGAAGAATACCATTGATAAGTTACTCCAGAACCAGTAGTGGCATTTTGTAAAGATAAGTTGACCGTTGTTCCTGAAGGTACAGATGTTGCTGAAGCGATAGTATTTCCTGGAGTGGGTGTTCCAGAGCAAGGTATAGCCGCTGAAATATTTACTGTATAATCGTGTGTTTCACCCCAAGAATAATTAGTACAAGAGGTTGATAAAGATTGAACTGTTCCACTAACTAATCGAACTCTCATTCTGTGGTTCCCAACGGTTGCATTCGCAGGTATTGTAACTGAACCTGTAATTGTATTATTTGAAGAAGAAGTTGTTGTTCCACCAATGAACTCACCTGCATCTGCAAAACTTCCGTTGTCGTTGAAATCTATCCAAAAACCAACATACTGAGATAATGCTCCAGACGTTATAGTATATGAATAATTATTTCCTTGTGTAAAGTTTACGGTTAATGAAGTATAATTAACAATACCAGTCGTACCAGTACATAACGTTCCAGTATGAGTCAAATCACTAACAGTCAATGAATTAATGTAGTCATCGTAAGAACTACAACCATAGGTATATAAATTGGAGGTACAATAATTCACAACCACTTGCACCGGATTTGAGTTAGTAGTTGTACCTGAACAAGTTACTGCACAATAATACCATGTAGTTCCTGTAACTGTTGCAGTGTAGCTTGTATTTGTCGCTCCAGAGATAAGCGTTCCGCCACTTGTACTGTTTGTTGTATTAGAATACCATTGATAAGTAACACCAGTACCACTTGTTGCGTTTTGCAAGGATAAATTAGTTGTTGCTCCTGCCGATAGAGAAGTAACTGAAGCTAAAGTGTTTCCTGGAGCAGTAGGAGATGAACATGGGGTTTGTGCAACTACAATAAATGAATAATCTTCAAACTCTCCATAGCTCGCTGGAGCACATGCAGCTGTTATTGTTCCTGACCAACTATTTGCAACGCGCATTCTGTAAGTTCCAGCAGATTGACCAGAAGGCACTACTATTGATCCAGAATAACTTGAAGTATAAGAAGTTGTAGCAAATATTATTTCTCCAGCATCAAGGAAATCTAAATCATTGTTCCAGTCTATCCAACAATAATAATAATTTGTACTTGAAGAAGGAGTCATTGAAATATTGGTTGTATATCCTGGATAATTGGAGGTTGAAAGAGTTGCAGAATAATTCCCATAACCTCCCGAACTGTTGGTCGTTGTATTGTTAATATTGGTAATTCCTCCTGTAGTAGTAATATTTGTAAGGTAATAGCTTGTGGAGCCTGTAGGTGTACAATATGTTGCTGTAACTTGAACTGGCGTTGAATTCCCTGTTGAACCTGAACATGTAACAGCACAATAATACCAAGTACTTAAAGCGGCTGGTGTTGCTGTTAAGGTTGCAGCTGATGTACCGATTGCTGTCCAAGGTCCTGTTGCTGATGTGGTTGATGAATACCACTGATAAGTAACTCCTGACCCGCTTGTTGCATTTTGTAAAGACAAAGCTGTTGACGAACCCGAAGTAACAGAAGTTGGCGAGGCAACAGTATTCCCAGGAGAAGGTGTTCCAGAACAAGTAACTGGTACTGAACATGAAATATTTGCAACAAATCCGCTACCAACAATAGAAACATCCGATGTAAAATTTATTGTGATTGCACCTGTTGAATGGGTAGAAACAAACGAACCAGAAGGTGTTGTTGAACCTGAAAATCCACTACCTGAAAATTGAGGAGAGGAGGTCGAATTTCCATTATATAAAAAAACATAATCAGTTGTAGTTTCTGTACCTAAAGATGAGAAAGAAGCAGTAACAATTCCTCCAGAAGATGCAGGAGAAATAATCATAGGTGCACTTGCCATACCACTGTTATATTGATCATTTATTCCTCCAATATCATATAC
>RFNX01000267.1 GCA_009926905.1 Flavobacteriales bacterium | reverse complement strand
TTACATACGTTTTTGGGATTACGGTGGAGGAACGGGAACTTTTAGTATTTGTGTAACACAACCCCCACCGCCTCCGTCTCCTCCTAGTAATGATGATCCATGTAATGCCACAATATTGCCAATTTCAACGGCTTGTAACTACACAACTGCAACGAATGTTAATGCAACAAATACTGCAGGTCCTCCAGCTCCAACGTGCGCTTCATACAGTGGGCAAGATGTCTGGTTTAGTGCCATTGTTCCGGCAGGAGGTGCAATAAATATTGATTCAAATACAGGTTCAATTACAGATGGAGGAATGGCAGTTTATTCTGCGACATCTTGTTCTGGAACTTTTACACAAATCGCTTGTGACGATGACAACAGTATAAACGGTGCAATGCCTTCTCTTTCATTAACAGGTTTAACACCAGGTCAAACCATTTACATACGTTTTTGGGACTTCGGTGGAGGAACAGGAACTTTTAGTATTTGTGTAACAGAGCCCACTCCGCCACCACCCCCACCGTCAAACGATGATTGTATTGGGGCAACAAATTTAACTTGTGGAACAATAGGTCTTCCTGGTACAACAGCTTTAACAATTTCAGAATCAGCTCCAGGTTTAACATCTTCTTCTTATGGTGTTTGGTATTCTTTTATTGGAAATGGTGACAATTTACTTGTTTCAACAACAGGAACCGGAGGGTTTGATCAAGAAATGACTGTTATGACTGGGTCTTGTGGAGCCTATACTATATTGACAAGTCTAGATGGTGCCAGTTCCAATGGAACTGAATCCTATAATATCACTACTGTTGTTGGTACAACTTATTATGTTTATGTAGCAAATTACTCAACATCATCAACCACAACTGGAACATTCACAATTTCAGCAACTTGTACAAATGTTCCAACATGCACAGGGAACACACCAGCTGGTAACACATGTGATGTTGCAACACCAATTTGCGATTTAAATGGTTATTGTGGAAATACAAGTGATTCATATACTGCTGATTATTGGACGCAACTAGATAATACTTTTTGTGGTTCAATCGAGAATAATTCATTCATTAGTTTTGTTGCATCTTCTGCCAATGTTACACTTAATGTCTTTGTTGAAAGTTGTACTTATGGAGATGGAATACAAATGATGATTTACAGCGGTGGTTGTGGCTCTGGGCCTATAACTAGTTATGCATGTTGGAGTCCGGGATATGAAACAAGTGGTACTATTTCTGCTACTGGATTAACTATTGGGAATAGTTATTACTTAATGATTGATGGGTATGCAGGTGATATCTGCAATTATATTATTAGCGCCTCTTCAGGTGTACAATTACCTGTGACTTTAAATACTAATAATGTGACAATTTGCACTGGTAGTTCTACAAATCTTTCAGTGACTGGAGGAAATGGAACTTACACTTGGTCTCCAAATACTGCATTAAGCTCAACTTCAGGAAGTATTGTGACAGCCAATCCAACTTCAACAATAACCTATACAGTTTCTTCTTCAACTGGAAATCCACTTTGCCCATCTTCAACATCTGATCAAGTTACAGTAAATGTAATTCCTCTTCCAACAGTAACTGTAAACAGTCAAACAGTCTGTAGCGGTACAACGTCTACTGTTAGTGCAACACCTAATCCTCTGGGTGCATATAATTATGTTTGGACTGTGCCAGCGGGAGTAACTGACCCTGGAAATGTTGCAAGTTTTACAAGTAATATTGAAGGTAATTATTCAGTAGTAGTAAGTACAAATGCAACACCTGCTTGCTCTAGTGCGCAAGCAACTGGTTCAATAACATTTATAAATAGTCTTTCGACAACTGTAAATAGTCAAATTATATGTCAAGGAAATAGCGCCACAATATCAGCTACTTCAACCCCAACTGGAACATACAATTATGTTTGGACAGTACCATCTGGATTTTTAAACCCCGGAAATGTTTCGAGCTTTGCAACTTCAACTGCTGGTGCATATTCTGTTGTTGTAAGTACAACAACTTCTCCGACTTGTAGCAGTAATTTAACCACTGGAACTATCACTGTTACTCCAACTGCAACAAGTACAACGAACCAAACGATTTGTCAAACAGCCTTACCTTTTTCATGGAATGGACTAACGTTCAATATATCAGGTTCTCAGACAACTACATTATTAAGTTCTGCAGGATGTGATAGTTT
>RFNX01000116.1 GCA_009926905.1 Flavobacteriales bacterium | reverse complement strand
GTTCTTTTCCACCATAATATTCCACAAAGTTATTTTCGGTTTCAATGATTTTGATTTTCGCTAACTCTCCACCACTTTCACGAATGTCTTCTTCGATCAAATCCCAAATAGCAATCGCAATGTTTTCAGTCGAAGCCATGATTCCTTTTAAGAATGGAACATCTAAGTTAAGATTTTTATGGTCGATTTCCTCAATTACTTTTTCTTTCAATATTTTACTTAACGTTTTCAAATTGATTACGAAACCCGTTTCTGGATTTGGAATTCCTTTCACAGTTACAAACAACTGAAAATTGTGTCCATGCCAATTGTGATTCGAGCATTTACCAAATACTTCCAAGTTTTTCTCAGGCGACCATTCTTCTCTCCATAATTTATGTGCAGCATTAAAGGTCTCTCTTCTAGTAATATAAATATTTTTCATTGTACTAAATTGTAACTAAATTCTCTATTATTTCACATTTCATAATTCCATCGCGATCTATTTCAATTAAACGGATTTTTGAAAGGTGTTGGTTAATTCTTGTTGTATGGAAATTTTCACTTTGACGTAATTCTCTGTAAAACCATACATCATTCCTTCGTCTTCTTCGTGTTCAAAAAGTACTGTTCGTTCTGTTCCGATATTCTCTGTGTAGAATTGTCGTTTCTTTCTGTCTGATAATAAATGCAATTGTTTACTTCTTTCACGACGCACTTCCATTGGTACTTTTTCGCCTAATTTTGGTGCGCCTGTATTTGCACGTTCAGAATAAGTAAACACATGTAAATAGCTAATATTCAAATCTTTCAGGAAATTAGCACTGTCCATAAAATCTTCGTCTGTTTCACCTGGAAAACCAACGATTACATCCACACCAATACACGCATCAGGACGAATTGATTTGATTTGAGCAACCCGTTCAGCATACAAAGCACGTTCATATTTTCTACGCATTAATTTCAGTAAACGGTCACTTCCAGATTGTAATGGAATGTGAAAATGCGGAACAAATCGTTTGGAATCTTTCAAACAAAAATCAATGATTTCGTTGGAAAGTAAATTCGGTTCAATGGATGAAATTCGGAAACGGTCAATGCCTTCAACTTTATCTAATACTTTAATCAAATCAAAGAAATTTTCTCCTTCACCTTGACCAAAATCACCAATGTTTACACCTGTTAGAACAACTTCTTTTACAGCAGTTTGAGCAATTTTATTCGCTTCTAAAACAGTTTCAGCAACAGAAGTATTTCTGCTTTTTCCTCTTGCCAAAGGAATGGTACAAAACGTACAAAAATAATCGCAACCGTCTTGAACTTTAAGAAACGAACGCGTTCGATCTCCAAACGAGTAGGAGGGAACGAAGTCTTTGGTATTCTTTATGTTATCAAAAGAAACTTCTGCTTTTTCAAGTTTAGAATCTTTGTTTTCCAAATGCTCTAATATATTGAACTTTTCGTTGGCACCAAGTACCATGTCAACGCCTGGAATTTTTGCAATTTCTTCCGGTTTTAGCTGAGCGTAGCAACCAACAATAACAATAAAAGACTCAGGATTAATTTTTTGAGCACGTTTCACAAGTTGTTTACACTTTTTATCTGCATTTTCCGTTACAGAACAAGTGTTGATGACATACAAATCGGGGGTTTCTTCGAATTCTACTTTCGCAAAACCTGCATCCTCAAATAAACGAGCAATTGTTGACGTTTCAGAGAAATTCAACTTGCAACCAAGGGTGTAAAATGCTACTTTTTTAAACTGATTCATTCAACTGCAAAAGTAAGGAGAAATTAAGAAATGATCAGGAAATTTATAAGTAGATTAGTGAAATCAGTGGCATTCTATTCATACTCTTTATCTTCCAACCAATTCACAACCATCTCATCCATCAACAATTTTCCAAAAATTCGATAATGTGAATCTTTTAGTGGGTTTTTAGTTGAAATGTCTTCTTTCATCACACCAACTTCTGGGAAGTAATAATTTGAATGAATAAAACTGATGGATTTTCCGTCCACTAAAACAAATCCGACATGATTGTCCAAGCCAACTAAATAAGTCCATTCCTGCTGCGAAAAAGGTGTTTTTTAACTTCAGAAAGTGGTCGATCTGTAAAGCGTTTAAGATTATTCGGTGACAGTTTTTTAATAAATACTTCAGATGCAGATTGTGCCCATTTAATTC
>RFNX01000293.1 GCA_009926905.1 Flavobacteriales bacterium | reverse complement strand
CCTTCTTGTTCACCACGTTTCTTTCGATTTTTCAAATTGAACAAAGCCAAAGAATTGGATAAAAGTTTTATGTTATTGGCGCGTTCAGGTGTAAATGGTTTTCCTGTACGTCGTTTATTGATTTTTGAACGTGAACGTGGAAAATTGGTGAAGGTAAATGGTTTTGTTGGCTACATTATCGAACGTCGATCAACTGAAACAAATTATGACGATATTGTGATTCGTTTTTTTGAGCGATATGACAAGCAGAAATATTTTTACAATTGCTTGTACACTTGGAAAGGTGGACAATATCAATATGTAGGTTGTGAGGCGATTAATGATTATAAGTTAAAACCTGAAAAAGCAGATTCAGTATCAATTGAAGTTGAAAAAATCTTGAATGAAAAGAAACTTGTTTTTTAAACTACTTGTTTTTTGTTTTGCTTTAAATCTTTTGAGTTGTTCAGGAGGAATTAAGACAGAAAAAATAGATTATACGTATACTTTTTGCGAAAGAAGTAGCAAAGTTTGGATGGCTAAACTCGTTGGCTTAGGTGATAATGTTATCGAAGAGTCATCATCAATTGAAGGAACTCTATTTATTTTTTATGCATCTGGAAAATTTGTATTTGGTGATTTAAAAGCATTAGCAAATAATAATTATCAATCAGGTACTTATAAACTTGATAACGAAAATGATAATTTGCAGATTCAAATCAATGGTAAAAAATGGGATTTTAACTTTGAAGTTTCCAGTAATATGGAAATCATTTTACGACCAACAACAGATTCAGAAACGAATTATTCCTATTTGTTAATTCCATTTCCAGAACCTTAAAGTTTCTCGAAAGCCCCAAGTCCGAAAAGAGCAAAATCATATTTAGCTGGATCTTCGCTATCAAATTCTCTGAGTTTAAGAATCAATTCTTCATTTGTTGTCCAATCATTTTGTGTTCGAGACAATAAACCCAATTTTCGTGCGATATTGCCTGTATGAACATCTAAAGGAATATATAATTCAGAGGCCGAAATGGAATTCCAAATACCAAAATCAACTCCTTTTTTTGAGTCACGAACCATCCAGCGTAGAAACATAATTAAACGTTTACAAGCTGAATTTGCCATCGGATTTGAAACATGTTTTTGAGTTCTCGATTGATGTTCAGTAGATAAGAATTGCGTTCTAAAATTGTAAATTCTTCCTTTTAATTCGGTGAAATCAGAATGAACTGAAAATGCTTTCTCTAAACCTCCATTCTTGTAAATTTGATTCAAACCTCTAAAAAAGAAGTCTAAATCTTCTGAATTGAATGTTCTATGTACGAAGGAAATCTCCTTTTTTGAATCGTAATTCATTACGAAATCATAAGGCGAATTCCCCATAATAGCGAGTAATTTATGACCATTTGCAATGATACTTTTTCGATTTCCCCAAGCAATTGTTGCCATCAAAAATGCTGTAATCTCAATGTCTTCTTTTTGAGAAAATTGATGAGGAATTTGAATTGGGTCTGATTTGATAAATTCTGAACTTTCGTATTGATTGGCTTTAAAATCAAGAAATTCTTTCAGTTCGTTGTCCTTCATTTTTCAAAGTTAACAAAGGATTATAAGTTGAAAATAAATACGAGAAACTAATTGTTTTGAAAAAGACAAATTAAGTCAGTAAAATGATGCATGTTATTGATAATAAACCACTTGAGTTTGTGATAATAATGAAGCATAAAGTCAGTTTTTAATGTAAAACACTAACACGCTTATTTATTTGACTGTTATAAAAAACGAATTTAAAGTAGTACATTCCAGAAGGATAATGTTGCATATCAATTTGTGGCTGTGGAATTGTTGAAGTAAAAACGAGTTCTCCAGAAGATTTACAAATCGAAAGTAATTGAAAATCAGACCAATTGTTACAGCTTTCAATTGATATTACATTATTGACTGGATTTGGATACAATTTTATGACTGCTTCATCGACTGAACATCCTTCTAAAATGATGGTTTTTGAATTACGAAAGTGTCCATCAAAATCTGTTTGTTTCAGTCGGAGATAACTCAAATCAGAATCATTTTCCATTTCAATTGTAGTTGAATATTCTATGAGATGAGATGAATTTCCAGCACCTTCTATTTTCCTTAATACTGACCATGAAATTAAATCAAAGCTTTCTTCGATGGTAAAAAATGCGTTGTTCGATTCTGAGGCTTTACTCCAATTGAGAAAAATCGTTAGTTCGTTACAATTTGCTTCAAATGATAATAATTCAATAGGTAAGGGATTATCGTTGAAATTCATTAAAACTTTATTACTTGCTAGTGAAATTGCTCCTGCTCTTGTTAGCATTCTTCCTTCCAAATTAGAATTTGAAAGCAAATTAATTGCTCCATTTATAACCAAGTTTCCTTTGAAATCCGAAAAATCACTTAAAGTAAAAAGCCCGTTTACTTGCCAGTAAATATTATTTGCAGCTGCTTCATTGATTAAAATTATTGTTGAATAAGTACTGGTTGAAAATGCACCATTTATTTTGAAGATAAAAAGAGCATCTGGATTGTTTTGTCCATCAAAAATCAGCGTGTCTTCCAAGGTTGCAGCAGAACCAATGCAATAGGTTTTTGGTGTCAAGGTTTGGTTGTTTCCAAGCGTAGCAATTATTGTTGAATCACACGTTAACTCACTAAAATAGGAGTAAAGCACATCAATATCAATTGCAGCTTGGGCACTTTCAGTATCAACATTGTGTATTTCACCAGAAATTTGGCCAGGAGGAAATCCATTAAATGCGCCAACATTTGTACCTATATTTCCTTCAATAGTGGTAGTGCCCGTATTGTCAATAGCTCCAGCAGCGGAAAAGACAGCAAAATTGTTACAAGCTCCTAATTCTGGAACTTGGCATAATGTAGAATTTTTGTTAAAGAAGCAGCATAAAATAAGTGCTAGTTTTGAAATGCTTAAATAAAGTGCTTCAAATAAAAAATTAGTTTTCATTGTGTAAAATTCCTGATAATCAACTCGATAGTTGTTATGGTTTTCAATGAAATTGTTGATTTATTTTGAAAACAAGAATTGAAAAGGTTAAATTTTTTTTATTATCATTTTTTTTCGCCAGTTAGGCAACCCTTTGATTTTTGCAATTGTATCTAAGACAACCTTAAAATTTATTTAACATGAAAACACTTTTATTTATTAAGAAAATAGCCTTGATAGGTTTTTTCTCACTTGCGACAAGTCAATTTTTCTCACAAGTAGTTATGACGCAAAATGTATCCGATTCTGGAAGCTGTGACGGAGCAGCATTTTTAGATTCGTCAATTGTTGCCACTGACATCCTTTGGATTGAAGCAAACACAGGAATTCAAAATGGAGGGACTTCAATTTTCAATTTATGTGAGGGGACTTATTCTGTCACATTCACTAACGGACAAGGAGTTACGAGTACTGAAACATTTACGATTGGGTCAAATACATCAAATCCATGTGCAAGTTTTTATGTTCTACTAAATAGCACAACGATTTCAAGTCCTTCAACTTGCGACGGAACAGCAACAGCATTGGCTTACGGAGGAACTGCTCCTTATAGTTATTATTGGTCTAACAATGAGAATCAAGCAACGATTACAAATCTTTGTTCGGGTTATTTTACTTGTAATGCTTTAGATGCAAACGGTTGTCAAACAACTGGTACAGTTTGGATTTCAAGTGATTCATTAAATAATTTTGATACAACTGTTGTAATCATCAACGATACGTATCCTGGAGATTCTATTCTTGGTAACATCGGATCTCAATTGGTGGCAGATTGTAACTTGGATATTGAATTAGTTGCGAGCGCATCAATAACAAGTGCTGTTGTGAATAATACAAGTGTTGATTTAACTTGGACATTGTTTGACGCACAAGGAAATGTACTAGCGGTTTATACAGAAAGCTATCCTGCAGTTGTTGATTCAATGGGAGTTTATGAAGCTTCAGTTGTAATAACCTGTATCGGTAAAACAATAAATAACTTTCAGTTAACTGTTACAGATCAAGTACTTTTGACAGGGTTAGCAAGTGTAAATGAAAATACTTTAAACGCTATTAAATTTAATAATCCAATCAATGATGAGTTAGCGATTCAATTCCCAGCAAATGCTGATTATGCTATTTCGATTCATGATTTAAGTGGAAAAAAAGTATTCGAAGGAAATTTTCAAAATGCTACAAAAGCTTTAATTTCAACTCAGCAATTCAACACAGGCGCTTATATTTTAACAATAGCAACGAAAAATGAGCAAATTTCAGTTAAATTGGTAAAATAAAAAGTTTCGAACAAGATAGAAGAAAAGACCTCATTTATGATAACAAAAGAAATTGTTATTGGGTTTTCAAAAGGAGAAAAGGCTGCATTTGATAAAATCTATGCGGCCTTCTCCGCTTCTATGTTTGGAGTATGTTTACGTTACGCAAGATGTCGAGACGATGCAAAAGATATGTTACAAGAATCGTTTATTAAATTATACAATTCACGTGAAAGTATAAATATAGATATGCCAATTGCCCCTTGGTTAAAAACAATAACGATTCGAACTGCACTCAATTATATAAAGAAAAACTATTCCAATATTCTTGTTGAAAATGAACTCAAGTTTGATAAAGCGATTATGGATGTTGAAGATGAAGTTGACAAACAAGAATTAATGGAGAAATTGATTAAAATTTTACAGCAACTTCCAGATGGATACCGAACAGTTTTTAATCTCTATACAATTGATAATCTGACCCATAAGGAAATTGCAGAATACCTTTCAATATCAGAAGGAACCTCGAAATCGCAATACTTTAAAGCGAAAAAGATGATACAAGAATTATTAGCTGTAGAAAAACAATTGCTATGAAAA
>RFNX01000487.1 GCA_009926905.1 Flavobacteriales bacterium | reverse complement strand
AAAATGCCCATAAAAATTACGGTCTTCAAACTCTACCAAGCAAGCAGCAAAACGATACGGAACTGAATCCGATTCTTGAAAACGCCATTGACCATCGTCGGCAATTCTAGCTCCTAAAAGTTCACCATTTCTATCCAAAAGAACGGTAGAAGTACTGTCATTGAACAATTGCGAAGGCAAAGCAGTGATGTACCAAACGAGAAAAAGACCAAGTGCAAAAGCATATACTTTTTTTCTTCGTTTTCGATAGTCGTTGCGAATAATATCTCCTGCAAAATCAAGCGGTTTGCTCATCTTTCGTTTTTTTGAACGAAAATAAAACTTAGCCTTCAGTCGTAAAGTTGAGTTTGATTAAGTGTAGGGAATTGGGGAGTAAATGCTGGGAAATTATTATGCTAGGGCAGCAGTCAACTCGTTTAAATCGTCGTGTAGAGTATCGTTTAATATTTCTTTCTTCAGATTTGGATAGAATTTTTCAATTACTGTTTTGATTACAAACATACTTTTTGCAGATCTAAATTCTGGCTCAACAAGTTCGTCAATCAAGAAACCAATCAACTTGTCTTTTTTGTAATTATATTGATCCAATATCAACGAAGAATCGTCATTGGAATGTAAATGAATCATAGCATCAACTTCCTTAATATTTTCGATTAAGTCCATCAATTTGTATTTCTTCACATTGTTCATATAGCAAAGTTAGAAAATTATTTCTAGAAATCCTTTTGAGTGTTTTATTCCGTTTTTATCTCTTCTAGATTTACTAAATCGTTCCATCCAATATGCTTTATCACTAAGAAAGTAAAAGTGATTTCTGTGTTTTTCAGGAAAAATAGTAACGATGTAAGCGTCAACGCCAAAAATTTCATTTGCTCCTTTTGCTTCAAATTTGACTAGTTGATTTGAATATTTTATTCGTGTTTCGAAATCAATAAAAGTGACAAGATCAATATCTTTTGGATTTTTAGTTTTGGTAACAAATGAACCGTCAATCCATTGATTCAGTGTTTCTTGCTTTACCACCTTCTTTAACTCCGACGAATAATGAATAAATTTTTCATAATTTTCATTTCTAGTTTTAGAATTAATGGAATCCACAAAATAGTATTTTAGTTCGTAAATTGAAGATTTAATAACTGTACTTGGTTGTAAAAACCCTTTTGTATTAAAATGTAGCATTCTTTAAGTTTATCTATTATTCTCTATCTAATTTACAAAAAAATGGAACATAAATAAAAGCAATTAAAAAAAAAGATATGAAATTCACCACTTCATTTTGTATATCTTAATTCCATTCGCCATTTCTATGCATTATGTGCTTCTGTTCGCAATTTTACACTGAGCCAGTTGAAGTGTCGCTATTCCCCCACTCGCAATTATTTTTACCTTTGATTTACTGATTTGCGTTACTTGAAAACTATCCTCGCTTTATTTTTATCGTTGTTTCTGTGTGTGAATTTTCACGCGCAACAATACATTTTCAGGAATTATTCAGTGGAAGACGGCGTTGCACAATCCCAAGTTTACAGTGTCATTCAAGACCGAAGAGGGATTTTGTGGTTTGGAACACAAGGTGGAGGTTTGACCTGTTACGATGGCGTGCGCTTCAAAACGTTTACGGAGCGCGATGGCTTACTGAACAATACGGTCAATCAAATCAAAGAAGACGCGAAAGGAAATTTATGGATTGCCACAAAAACGGGTTTGAGCTATTACGACGGTGTGCGTTTTCAATCGTTTCAATTACTCGGAAAACAAAATTTACAAGTTTCACATTTCGATATTGATGCAAAAGGAAAACTTTGGTTAGCAACGAATGTCGGCGTTTACCTGTTTGACGGAAAGCATTTTAGCAATCTTTTTTCGGAATTAAAACTCAAAGAGCAAATCATCAATACAATTCTCATTTCGGATGAAGAACATATTTTTTTCGGCGGAGAACAAGGTTTGTTTTGCTTGAAAAATGAAAAGTCAAAATTGTCAGTTATTGATTACAGCAAACAATCACGTTATATGCTGAATTCGATTGCTTCGTTGAAAAAAGATAGAAATGGAACTTTGTGGATTGGAACTTTTGGCGACGGAATGTATGGTTTCAACGGTAAAAAATTCTACAGAATCGACCTTCAGCAAGAGTTATATCAGTCTTCCGTGTTGGATATTTACTGCGATGAATATGACAATTTATGGTTGGGAACCTTGAACAAAGGCGTGTTGCGCTACCATTCAAAAACAGGAAAATTTCAGCAATTCGATGAATCTGATGGCTTGAGTAGCAGGCATATTCGCAGTATTATTCAGGACAACGCAGGAAATTTTTGGTTCGGAACTTCCGGTGGAGGCGTTTGCAATTATTTGGGAAGGCAATTTACCACCTATAATCGTTCGAGTGGCTTGTATGGAAAATTGGTTTATGCCATATTTCAAGATAATTCGGGTGCACATTGGTTGGGAACGGAAAAAGGAGTGAGTGTTTTTAAAAATGGAATCTGTTTCAATTACAACGCTACCAATGGTTTCAATGACATTGGCGTTAAAGCTATTGCACAAAGTCAGACAGGTGATTTGTATTTCGGGACGGAAGGAAAAGGACTTTTTGTGCTCAAAGATTCCGTTTTTAAGCAGTTAGAATTTCTGAAAACCACACACGTTCGCGGACTTGTTTGTGATGAAAATAATGCACTTTGGGTCGCCACAGCAGGTTTGGGGTTGTACCGTTTAGAATTTGCAAACGACGGCATTCAAGTAAAAAATTTCACAGTAGATAATGGCCTATTGAGCAATCGTTTGACTTCGTTGATTCAAGATAAAAATGGCGATTTGTGGTACGGAACAGAGAAATTTGGAGTCGCGTGCATCGGATTGAATGGCAAAACGAAATATCGATTCACACAGAAAAATGGTTTGAAATCGAATGAAATTGTAAGTGTAGCAGAAGATCCAAAAGGAAATATTTGGTTGGGAACCTTGGGAGCAGGAATTCATTGCATCGAAAGGGATCGCAATAACACACTGCATCATTATGGCTACGAAGAAGGATTGACTTCGACAATTGCCTATTTGTTGACTTTTGATAAAATTGGAAATGTGTTAGTAGGTTCCGAAAAAGGATTGGATTACCTTTTTTTAAAGAATGGATTTACAATTAGCAAAGTGAAACATTACAGCAAAGGCGATGGATTTTCGGGTGTTGAGACCTGTCGAAATGCTGTCTTAAAAGACAAAGAAGGAACGCTTTGGTTTGGGACAATTAACGGTGTCATTCGCTTTTTTCCTTCGAGCCAACGCAAGAACACGCAAGCACCGATTTTACGTTTGACTGACATCCGTTTGTTTTACGCAAGTTTATCCAAAACGCCTTACCGCGATTTTTTAGGACCTTGGCAACAAGTGAAAAAGTTGGAACTTCCATCCAATCAAAATCACTTGACATTTGAATTTTTTGGTGTGAATTTGAGCAATCCTGATGCGGTGCGTTATCGATGGAAATTGGAAGGGTTTGATGAACAATGGTCGCCGCCATCCACCGAACGAAGCATTTTGTATTCCAATTTGAATCCAGGCAATTACCGATTTTTGGTGAAAGCTTGTAACGAAGATCAAGAATGGTCGAAGCAAGCGTATGTGGTTGAATTTTCGATTGCAACGCCTTTTTGGTATCAGTGGTGGTTTATTTTGCTGAGTATTGGAAGTGGAATTTATGCCGTTTATTTCATCGTTCGTAAGCGTGTGCAACACATTCAGCAAGTGGCGTCTGAAGCACAAAATAAATTGCAATTGGAAAAAGAATTGGTAGAACTGGAACAAAAAGCCTTGCGTTTGCAAATGAACCCACACTTTATTTTCAACGCAATGAATTCCATTCAGTCTCAGATTGGCATTGGAAAAGACAAAGAAGCGCGGTATTATTTGGCGAAATTTTCACGATTGATGCGTCAAATTCTCGACCACTCGCGAAGCACTACGATTGCATTGCAGGCTGAAATCGCTACT
Source organism: Flavobacteriales bacterium (assembly GCA_009926905.1). Lineage (GTDB taxonomy): Bacteria > Bacteroidota > Bacteroidia > Flavobacteriales_D > Crocinitomicaceae > UBA952. Next base: position 117 of record RFNX01000487.1, on the reverse strand, counting down.
TTGGAGAATTACTTATTGATTGAACAATTCTGTAATGGCGACCGATTTGACTATGAAATTTCTGTGCCTGAAAATTTAGAAATAGATTTCATTCAAATTCCACCAATGATTTTGCAA
>RFNX01000272.1 GCA_009926905.1 Flavobacteriales bacterium | reverse complement strand
ATGTAACATAAGTAAAAAACTAAATCACTTTTTTCGTTTCACCGTATGTTTCAATTTCAATAGAGCAAAATTGAATTCTATCGAAGTCTCCGTTTCGTCTATTTGCATTTCATCTTCTAATATTTCAGCTAATAATTCATTTCCTTTTTGCATCAAATCTTGCTTCGAATTTTCATTTTGATCGACTGAAATAGATTGAATCGCTTTTGAAAATTGTTTCAATTTAGAATAGGTTTCAATGATTGCAATTGTAGTTTCTGTCGCCTTTGGACTTTTAAGAATTGTCGCTAACATATACAAACCTTTATCAGTGAAAGCCTTTGGACGAACAGTGGAATGTTTTAGTTTTTGGAACCGGTCGAATTTTTCGACCGGTTCAGTTCTAATTTCTAAGGTCGAAATTTTCGACCTTAGAAATTCAGTTTCTTCCTCATCCAAATAAATCACATAACCTTCTGAAAATTTTTCTGGATTGTTTTTCACAGCTTCATTCACCCGTTTGGTTTCAATGCCATATAAGTGCGCTACATCTCTGTCTAACAGCACTTTTTTATTTCTACTTTCCAATAATTTTTCTTCAATAATCGCTAAGTTAACATAACCGAATTTTTACCTTTTACCCTAATTTAAGAAAAAAAGTCATTTAGATTTATAGTTAAACTGTTAAAAAAATCAACTATTTGTTAGTCACCTCCCTCTACGCCATGGCGAACCTGCTTAAGGAGAGAAGTAAAAAACAGCTGAACAAACTTCCACGTGCTTTCAATTTCTTAAATTTGCGACCAAACAATTTATAAAATGACGGTTTCTGAAATTCGCCAACAATTTTTCGATTTTTTCGCTAGTAAAGGACACGAAATAGTGCCTTCTGCACCAATGGTTGTAAAAAACGACCCTACGCTGATGTTTACAAACGCTGGAATGAACCAATTCAAGGATTTTTTCTTGGGTTATCAAGTTCCAAAAAATAGAAGAGTTGCGAATTCTCAAAAATGCTTACGCGTTTCGGGTAAACACAACGATTTGGAAGAAGTTGGAGTGGATACTTATCACCACACGATGTTTGAAATGCTTGGAAATTGGTCATTTGGAGATTATTTCAAAGAAGAAGCGATTACTTGGGCTTGGGAATTATTAACTGAAGTTTATAAAATTCCAGTTGATAGATTGTACGTGACTGTTTTCGAAGGCGATGCGAAAGACAATGTCCCTAAGGATACAGAAAGCTTTGATATTTGGAGAAAATTTATTGCTGAAGAACGAATCATTTTGGCTTCTAAAAAAGATAATTTCTGGGAAATGGGCGACACAGGACCTTGTGGACCTTGTACAGAAATTCACGTAGATTTAAGAGACGAAGCTGAAAGAACAAAAATTAACGGTCGCGATTTAGTGAATAACGACCATCCGCAAGTGATTGAAATCTGGAACAATGTTTTTATGCAATTCAACCGTAAAGCGGACGGTTCACTTGAAAATCTTCCTGCAACACACGTGGACACAGGGATGGGATTAGAACGTTTAGCAGTGGCTTTGCAAGGAAAACAAAGTAATTACGACACGGATTTATTTCAAACACTGATTCAACATACCGTTAAAGTTACTGGAATACCTTACGGAAAATCGGAAGAGACTGATATTGCTTTGCGCGTAATTGCGGATCATGTTCGAACGATTGCTTTTTCAATTGCTGACGGTCAACTTCCTGCAAATAATGGTGCAGGCTATGTCATTCGTCGTATTTTGAGAAGAGCGGTACGTTATGGTTATCAAACTTTAGGTTTAAAAGAATCATTCTTAAGTGATTTGTCGTTGGTGCTTTGCGATTTAATGGGTAATCCTTACGAAGAATTGATACGTCAAAAAGAGTTGATTTCCAAAGTGATACGAGAAGAAGAAAATAGTTTCTTTAGAACCTTAGAGCAAGGAATCAAACGAATGGATGATTTGATGCAACATTCAAAAAGCAAAAATGAAGTGATAGTTGCTGGGGATGCTGTTTTTGAATTGTATGATACGTATGGTTTTCCAGTGGATTTAACTTCTTTGATTGCTCGAGAAAACGGTTTAAGCATCGACGAAGAAGGATTTCAAAAAGAATTACAAATTCAAAAAGATCGTTCGCGCTTAGCAACAGCTGTGGAGACTGACGATTGGCAACAAGTAAATCCTGATGTTACAACGGAATTCATCGGTTACGACAACACTTCAGCAACAGTTGAAATCATCAAATACCGTAAAGTTTCTCAAAAACAAAAATCATTTTTTCAAATCGTTCTCAATCAAACCCCTTTCTATCCAGAAGGTGGTGGGCAGGTTGGCGATCAAGGGAAATTGACAAATGGAACGGATACTATTTCTATTTTCGACACGAAGAAAGAAAACAATTTAATCATTCACTTAACAGACAAAATTCCGGCAAATTTAGAAGGAGAATTCAGTGCGCAAGTGAATGAAACGAAACGTGAAAACGCAGCTAAAAATCACTCTGCAACTCACTTATTACATCACGCACTACGTCAAGTTTTAGGAACTCACGTAGAACAAAAAGGCTCTCTTGTAAATTCAGAATATTTACGATTTGACTTTTCTCATTTTGTTAAAATTACGGACGAAGAATTAGCTCAAATTGAATTATTGGTTCGTCAGGCAATTGAGAGAAATGAATTACTTGATGAACGTCGAGCTTGTCCAATTGAAGAAGCAAAAGCGTTGGGTGCAATGGCATTGTTTGGTGAAAAATACGGTGACAATGTTCGAGTAATAAAATTTGGCGATTCCATTGAATTATGTGGAGGAATTCACGTTCCAAC
>RFNX01000531.1 GCA_009926905.1 Flavobacteriales bacterium | reverse complement strand
ACAACTGGAAAACCAAAGGGTGTAATGTTATCGCATCATAATATTCTTTCAAATGTAGAAGCATGTTTGGATCCAATTCCAGCAGATAATTCATCTAAAGTTTTAACGTTCTTGCCAGTTTGTCACATTTACGAGCGCATGTTGCATTATTTGTATATGTACATTGGTTGTTCTGTTTATTTTGCGGAATCTATGGACACAATTGGTGACAACATTAGAGAAGTAAAACCGGACGTATTTACAGCTGTTCCTCGATTGATTGAGAAAGTTTTTGACCGCATTATGGCAAAAGGTGACGAGCAAACAGGAATCAAACGCAAATTGTTCTTTTGGGCAGTTGCTTTGGCAGAGAAATACGATAATACTGGAAATTCTGCTCTATTCAATTTAAAATTGTTTATCGCACGAAAATTGATTTTCTCAAAATGGAAAGAAGCATTAGGTGGAAATGTACGTGCAATTGCTTCAGGAAGTGCCGCGTTACAACCTCGTTTGGCTCGGATTTTCTTAGCTGCAAATATTCCAATTTTGGAAGGGTATGGATTGACTGAAACCTCGCCAGTTATTTCAGTGAATTCATTTGATAAAGGAATTCGTATTGGAACTGTTGGGGCATTAATCGACGATGTTCAAGTGAAAATCGCTGAAGATGGGGAAATTTTGGTAAAAGGACCTAATGTGATGATGGGGTATTACAACAACCCTGAAGCAACAGCTGAAGTGATGGATGCTGAAGGATGGTTCCATACAGGTGATATTGGTATTTTTCAAGAAGGTAAATTTCTTAAAATCACAGATCGTAAGAAAGAAATCTTCAAAACTTCGGGAGGAAAATATGTTGCACCTCAAGCAATGGAAAACAAATTCAAAGAATCACGTTTTATCGAACAGATAATGGTAATCGGTGATGGTGAAAAATTCCCTGGTGCGTTTATTGTTCCAAGTTTTGCTTTTATAAAAGAGTGGGGTGGGCGTCATGGATTGGATTTTTCAAATGCTACAAATGCTGAAATTTCAGCACATCCTAAAGTACATGAGCGCATTAACGAAGAAGTAAGCGGGTTCAATAAAGGCTACGGAAATTGGGAACAAATTAAAAAGTTCGTTTTATTGCCCAATGAATTTTCAGTTGATGGCGACGAATTGACTCCAACTTTAAAATTGAGACGTAAAATGATTTTACAGAAATATCAAAAAGAATACAAATCAATCTATTGCGACTAAAAGTTAGCTTAAAATTGCCAAGGCATACTAATTTTGTAGGAGTTCAAATGTAAAAAAGCTTTGCATTCAATACTTAATTCTTAACTTTGCAACCTAAAATTTAAATAATGGCATATCTATTTACATCTGAGTCCGTTTCTGAAGGACATCCTGACAAAGTATCGGATCAAATTTCAGATGCGTTGATTGATAATTTTATGGCGTTTGACCCAACATCAAAAGTTGCATGTGAAACGTTGGTTACTACTGGTCAAGTTGTTTTGGCGGGTGAAGTGAAATCAAAATCTTATTTGGACGTTCAAGCTATCGCAAGAGAAACAATTCGTCAAATTGGCTACACAAAGTCGGAATATATGTTCGATGCAAATTCCTGTGGGATTTTCTCTGCAATTCACGAACAATCTTCTGATATCAATCAGGGTGTAGAGCGCACAAATCCTGAAGATCAAGGAGCAGGCGACCAAGGAATGATGTTTGGTTATGCTACCATTGAGACTGATAATTACATGCCTTTGGCTTTGGATTTATCGCATAAAATCTTACAAGAGTTATCTTACATTCGTAATAACGAGTCAACATTGATTCCTTATTTACGTCCAGATGCTAAATCACAAGTTACAATTGAATATTCTGACGATAATGTTCCTCAAAGAATTGATACAATAGTTGTATCTACGCAACACGATGATTTCGCTGCGGAGCCTGAAATGTTAGCGAAAATCAAAAAAGACATTATTGAAATCGTAATTCCTCGAGTGAAAGCGAAATTGAAACCAGAATTACAAGCATTGTTCAATGATGCAATTACCTATCACATCAATCCAACAGGAAAATTTGTTATCGGTGGACCACACGGAGATACAGGTTTAACAGGTCGTAAAATCATCGTTGATACTTATGGTGGAAAAGGTGCTCACGGTGGTGGTGCATTCTCTGGAAAAGATCCTTCAAAAGTTGACCGTTCTGCAGCTTATGCAACGCGTCACATGGCGAAAAATGCAGTTGCAGCTGGATTGTGTGATGAAATCTTAGTACAAGTTTCATACGCGATTGGTGTTGCTAAACCTTGTGGTTTGTATGTAAGTACTTATGGAACTGCTAAAGTTGATAAAACAGATGGAGAAATAGCTGAAATCTTAAGTGAAATTTTCGACATGCGCCCTTACTTTATTGAGCAACGTTTGAAATTACGTAACCCAATTTACCAAGAAACTGCGGCTTATGGGCACATGGGTCGTAAAAATGAAGTAGTTACTAAAACATTTACAGCTCCAGACGGAACAAAAATTTCTAAAGAAGTTGAATTGTTTACATGGGAGAAATTAGATTTCGTTGACCAAGTAAAAGCAGCTTTCGGATTGTAATATGAAATTCTAATAATAATTTAAAATCCTGATTCTTAGTTGAGTCAGGATTTTTTATTTAAATTCGTCTTACAAAATACTCAAAAATGAAAATATTTCTATCAGTTTTATTAGTCTTAGTTTCACTAAATTCCTTTTCGCAAGTTAAAAATGTGAGTTTCAAAAAGAATACAATTTATGCTGAATTATTGGGGCAAGGAGTATTGGGTTCCATAAATTATGATCGTCTAATTAAAGTGAATAAAAGTGTAAAAATGTCTTTTTCATTTGGAGCTATTTATGCACCGAATATTAAAACCTTCCAATTAAGAGAAAAATACCCATATACCTATAATTTCGGATTACCTGTTTCTTGCAATTTAATGATAGGTAAAAAAAACAGTTATCTTGATTTAGGAATTGGCTTATCAACTTTCTATTTAGAAGGCAGAGTTTATATACAAGATGGATTTTGCGGTACGCATTTGCCTTATGAATATAATGCTGAAATCAAAAATTTTAGTTTTTTTGTTTCACCTAAGATTGGTTATCGTTATCAAAGAGAGAATGGTGGTTTATTTATAAAAGCTACTTTCAATCCAATGTTCAATTTATTGAATGTAAAAAACACCTATAAAGACCAAAGAACATCTAATAAAAAAACGTTTTTGAATAAATCTGAAAACATCATTCTATGGCCTGGAATTAGTTTAGGATATACGTTTTAAACTAAAGCAATTTTTCCAAATTTATTTTCTTTTCTTCAAAAACATCTTTCGTCAAAAAATAGCGATTGAAATTCTCATTCAGATGATTGTCGAATTGAAAACCTAAAATCGAATTATACTGTATAGCAACTGAGTTTGTGTTTTTTACTTTTGCTACTAACAACTTTAAATTCAAGGTGTAAAAAGCTTTTTTAAGAATAAAAAGCGACGCATACAAAGCAATTCCAGTTCCAATGTACGCTGGATTTCCAATGAACAATCCCACTTCCGCACTGCCTTCTTTGTAATTTATTTTACTTAAATGTACCATTCCAACGGCTTCATCATTTGCACTGAAAATATAGTATTCATGTTCTGATGAATTGTGAATTGTTTCATACCACTGTTGTTGCTGTTTCGAAGTAATGAAAGTGCTATATTCCATTTGTTCAACGACAAACTGCTGGTTTCTCCATGTACGCAACAATTCTATTTGCGACTCTTTCAATCGATTTACCTCAAAACTAAAATTCTTGTTCATCAGCTAAATCTTTGAGAATTACTTTGTTCATTCCTTGGTTTTGAATCCACATTTTACGAATGTATTCTCCAATAATTCCAATCGAAAAAAGAATCATTCCAGTTGAGAAAAAGATGGAAACTATTATAGATGTAAAACCTAAAGGTGCATAAAAAAACACTTTTTGAATGATGTAATAAATCCCGATTCCGAAAAATAAAATAGCCATTAATAAGCCAATTCTATTAATCATTTTCAATGGAAATGAAGAGTGTAGAATCAAAATTAAAAACGCCATTCTGACCAGTTTATAGGCAGAATAATTGGAATCTCCTTTCAAACGTTCATGATGGATAACATCCACAACTCCTATATTAGTTGCAGCATCTAATAAATATTCTTCAATGAAATATACTTTGTGGTCACGTTGTTTAAATGGCTGAATGATTTCTTTTTTCATCAATCGAAATGACGTGACCATGCTGTAATCTCTATCCGCCCATTTCAAAATTGTCTGAAGTACTTTTGTTCCCAAATTACGAAAAGAATGGTGTTTTTTCACGTGGTATTTAGCAAAAACTAAGTCGTGATTATTTTGAATAAGTGATTCGAAAAGTTTGTCAATATCGTATGGATTGTGTTGCAAATCATCATCAATTGTAGTAACATAAGGCGCTTCGGCGTAACGAAAACCAGTTGCTACAGCAGTATGTTGACCATTGTTTCTTGCCAAACCAATTATTTTGTATTTCAAATTACTTGATACTAATCTATTTTGAAGCACTTCAAGTGTGTTATCAGGACTTCCATCGTCAACAAAAATAAATCGTGGTGTAAGTAGCGAATCGTTTGACCAATTTTCTAAACGTTCAATTAATGCATCAATTGAAGATGATGAATTATATGTTGGTATTACCACATCAATTTTCGTCATACGAAATGGTATAAAGAAAACAATTTTTTGGAAGATTTAAGAGGCAAGTTCCTACTGAAAAACCAACACCAAAACCAGCAAGTAATAACTGATTATCATTAGATTTTAATTGTTCCTTGTGTTCAACGATTGTCACTGGAATACTTGCAATTGCTGTGTTTCCGTATTTTTCAATGCTGTAAAGCACTTTTTCTTCTTCCAATTTTAACGACCTACGAATGGCTTCATTTATCATTTTATTTGCTTGATGAAACACCGAAAAATCAATGTTATCAAGTTCTAAATTGAATTTTGAAAGTAATTTTTTTATGTTCTTTGGAACGAATTGATATGAGTAATTAAAAACATCTAATCCATTCATTTTCATAAAATAAACTCCGTTTTCGTATTCGCTCGAAATCGCATGACTTCCACTTCCAAACGATTCAAGATTGAAATAGGATTTTGATGAATTATCTTTATTATAACTGATTGCTGTAACTGATATTGCATCTGAAAATAATGGTCGAAGACTCACATCATCTTTTGAAATCAATCGCGTTGAAATATCCCCTGTACAAAGTATTGCTTTTGCACCATTTTTTTGAAAACCGCTCAATAATGACATAATGATATGTAAGCCAAAAACATAGCCAGAACAACCTAAATTTACATCAAAACAGATGGCACTTGAATTCATTTCTAATTCTCCATGTAAACGTGAGGATATGGACGGAAACAATGTGTCAGGAGTTTGAGTAATGCAAATGAATACGTCAATTTCAGATAAATTCCAATTTAAGTTTCTGGATAATTCTAAAACTCCTTGCCTGAAATATGTTTTTATTGGATTGTTTTCAGATACATCAACTTTTCGTGTCTCAATTCCTGTTTTTGACTTGAATTCTTCCGCATTCAGATGAGGTAAATCAAAATTATTCTCGTCGTTGGGAGCAATAACGTTCACAATTCCATTGATAACACAATGTTTCAACTCATTGATTGCCATTTATCTTTTCTTGAATAAGATGGTGAATGTCGGAGAAAGTAGAGCAAGAAGCAATCTCAGCAGCACTAATGAAAACTTCCTCTTCTTCGCTAATTCGCGTCATTAAATAAAGGGCGTTTAACGAGCTCCAAATAGTTAATTCACGAAATTTTGTTTCCAAAGTGAAATCAGAACAATTAATTCCTAATTCTTTAGCAACAAATTCATGAAATACTAGACTTTCGCTGAGATTTCCCATAAACAAATGTAATGAAATCTTGCAATAACAAATTAAAGGTTTATTCTAAATTGAAGAAAAATACGATTTGTTAGTGAATTCCCAACAATTAAGTACCTTAACCACCATACATCATTAAAAACGCTTTCAAAAATGCATCAATATCTCCATTCATTACACTGTCTACATCTCCCGTTTCAACTCCAGTTCGAACATCTTTTACCAATTTATAGGGATGCATGACATAGTTTCTGATTTGTGAACCCCACTCGATTTTTTTCTTACCAGCTTCAATTTCAGAACGTTTTTCCATGCGTTCACGTAATACCAATTCATATAATTGTGAACGCAACAATTGCATCGCTTTTTCTTTATTCGCCAACTGTGAACGCGATTCTGAATTTTCAATAATGATTCCAGAAGGCGCATGGCGTAAACGAACTGCGGTTTCAACTTTATTTACGTTTTGTCCACCAGCACCACCCGAACGGAATGTTTCCCAAGTTATATCAGCTGGATTGACGTTTATTTCGATGTTGTCGTCAACTAAAGGGTAAACGTAAACAGAAACAAAGGAAGTGTGACGTTTTGCATTGGAATCAAATGGTGAAATTCGCACCAAACGATGTACACCATTTTCTCCTTTTAAATAACCAAATGCAAATTCACCATCAAATTCTAAAGTCACAGTTTTTACACCTGCGACATCGCCTTCTTGGTAATTTAATTCCGAGATTTTATATCCTTTTTTTTCTGCCCACATCAAATACATGCGCATCAAAAGTGAAGCCCAATCACAACTTTCAGTACCACCAGCTCCAGCAGTAATTTGAATTACAGCACTCAACGAATCTTCTTCGCCAGAGAGCATGTTTTTTAATTCCAATTCTTCAATTTCACCAACAAGCGCTTTGTATGCTTCGTCCATTTCAGCCTCCGTACTCATTCCTTCTTTCACGAATTCGAACATGATTTCCAAATCGTCGACAGCGCTTTTTACACGATCAAATGTTTCTACCCAATATTTCAAAACGCGAATGTCTTTCATCTGCAATTCAGCTTTTTTGGGATCGTCCCAAAATGAAGGATCTTGTGTTTTCAATTCTTCTTCTCGCATTTGCATTCGTTTGTCTTCAATTTTTAAATACGATTGAATATCAGACGCACGTTTTAAAAGGTCCTTATGCTGTTCTATTGTCATGTTGCAAAAGTAGGAAAATATTGATGTAAGGCTCGACTTTCATCAGTGCGTTTTAATTCATTTTCGTAACTTTTATTAGTAGTTTACAATTTCTATTTTTATGATTTAATTTTGAGCCCTAAATATTATTACATTTGTCAAAAATCGTATTAAAATGAATATTCCAGCTGAATTAAAGTACACAAAAGACCACGAGTGGGTTAAAATTGAAGGCGATATCGCAATTATTGGTATTACAGAATTTGCTCAAAGTGAGTTGGGTGACATCGTTTATGTTGAAATCGAAACGGTAGGTGAATCATTGAGTCAAGAAGAAGTTTTTGGTTCAATCGAAGCAGTAAAAACAGTTTCTGATTTGTTTATGCCAGTTGGTGGTGAAATTTTAGAGTTTAACGAAGCGTTAGAATCAACTCCAGAATTAGTAAACTCAGATCCTTACGGTGAAGGTTGGATGGTGAAAGTGAAAATGGATGACGCTTCTCAATATGACAATTTATTAGATGCTACTGCTTATCAAGCTTTAGTTCACTAATCAATCAATAAATTAGATGAAAGACCGCTGAAAAAGCGGTTTTTTTATGGAAAATAATTTCAAAACATTAAACAAAGCGAAGAATTATTTGAACTGAATAATCATTCTTAACTTCGCAATAATTAATAAGTTATGTCTCATAAATTTAGAACCATTTGGACGACCGAAGATCGCTTTGTAGAAGTGATTGATCAGCGTCAACTTCCACATAATTTGATAACTGTAAAATTACAATCGTATCAAGAAGCAGAAATCGCAATTAAAAACATGACCGTTCGTGGTGCGCCACTAATTGGTGCAACTGCAGCGTATGGTGTTTATTTGGCAGTAAGAGAAATGTTAGAAAAACAGTTAGACGCTTCCTTTTTAGAACGAGCATTTGAAGCATTGCGTAATTCGCGACCGACGGCTGTAAATTTATTTTGGGCATTGGACAAAATGAGAAAAGCCTTGGATGAATCGGAGGATTTCTTAACGACATCTTGGGAAGAAGCAGGGAAAATTGTGGAAGAAGACATTGAAACGTGCCGTTTGATTGGTGTACATGGTTTGCCAATTATTGAAGAAATTGCGAAAAGAAAAAAAGGAGAGGTTGTAAATATTTTGACACATTGTAACGCTGGAATGTTAGGCTGCATCGAATGGGGAACGATTACATCACCGATTTATCAAGCAAAAGAAAAAGGCATCAAAGTACACGTTTGGGTGGATGAAACGCGTCCGAGAAACCAAGGTTCAAATTTAACAGCTTACGAATTGACACGCCATGGAATTGACCATACATTAGTTGTTGACAATACAGGAGGACATTTGATGCAACATGGAATGGTGGATATGGTTATCGTTGGTACAGATAGAACAACGAGAAACGGTGATGTTGCTAATAAAATCGGAACCTATTTGAAAGCGTTAGCTGCAAAAGACAATGAAATTCCATTTTATGTTGCTTTACCTTCGACAACATTAGATATGTCGATTCGCGATGGGTTGAAAGAAATCCCGATTGAAGAGCGCGATCAAAACGAAGTAAAATACATTCAAGGAAAACGTTCAGATGGACAAATTGATTCTGTTTTGATTTGTCCTGAAACTACCAAAGCAAGTAATTATGGTTTTGACGTAACGCCTGCTCGTTTGGTAACAGCTCTGATAACTGAAAGAGGTGTTTGTGAAGCCAATGAAGCAGGTATTGTTTCTCTTTTTCCAGAATATAAATAACATGAAAAACACTTCAATTTTAATACTGTTTTTAAGCTCGTTTTTGAGTTTTGGTCAAATCACAGGAACTTGGCATACTGCCTTTGTTGTTGCAGGAACTACGAATCGAATGGATTTATTCATTGAAGGAATTGGGCGGGACGCTGCTTTAAAAATTGGTTTACCTGATGTTCCAGATTTTGAACCTAAATTAATGGAGAATGCAGAAATTCTCAAGGAATCGTTAACGTTTAAATGGGAAACGTTAGGTTTGAAGTTCGAAGGGAATTACTATCAAAAAGGTGATTCTATTTACGGAACGATGACCCAAAGTACTATTG
>RFNX01000528.1 GCA_009926905.1 Flavobacteriales bacterium | reverse complement strand
TGCCAAATGAACATAATGCTAAAAATGATAATTCCTAAAAGTAAAGTTACCCAACCACCGTGCATGAATTTTTTAAGATTAGCAATTAGAAAAGCTCCTTCAATACTTGCAAAAATTAGAACCAAGGCAATAATTGCCATTTTATTCACTTTTTTAATGTATAAATAGAAGCTCAATAAAATAGTTGTCATCAACATGGTCAACGTAACAGATAATCCAAATGCTGCCTCCATATTTTTCGATTCTTTGAAATATAGAACGACGGCAATACATCCAAACATGAGCAACCAATTGATCATTGGAATGTAAAGTTGACCTTTTACATTGGAAGGAAATACGACGCTAAGTTTCGGCCATAAGTTTAATCGAATCGCTTCAGCCACCAATGTAAACGACCCACTAATCAATGCTTGACTGGCGATTATTGTTGCCATAGTTGAGATGGCAATGGCAGGAAAAATAAACCAAGATGGCACCAAGCCAAAAAACGGACTCACATCAGTTAATTGTGTCCCGACATGATTCAATAACCAAGCTGCTTGACCAAAATAGCAAAGAACCAAACAGATTTTTACATACAGCCAGCTGATTTGAATGTTCTTTCTGCCACAATGTCCAAGGTCAGAATACAATGCCTCAGCACCTGTTGTACAAAGAAAAACACCACCTAACAACCAAAATCCACCGGGATATTCAGATAACAATTTGTAAGCATAGTATGGGTTTATTGCTTTAAAAACCGCGAAATTCCCCATTAATTCTCCAAGTCCTAAAAGAGCAATCATGGTAAACCAAATCATCATAATCGGACCGAATAATTTCCCTAAAAATGAAGTTCCTTTTCGCTGTAACACGAATAAAAAAACCAAAATGGCGATGACAAGAGGAATAATGGGGATGTTTGGAAAATGAGGTTTCAAACCTTCCATTGCTGAAGAAACAGAAATTGGAGGAGTGATAATACTGTCTGCTAATAAAAAACTTCCTCCAGCAATTGCGGGAAAGAGTAACCATTTTCGATATTTTCGAATCAAAGTATAGAGTGAAAAAATTCCTCCTTCACCTTTATTGTCTGCTCGCAATGTAATCAAAACATACTTTAAAGTTGTTTGAAAAGTCAATGTCCAAAAGATGGCAGAAACCCCACCTAAAGCCAATAATTCTGTGATTTTTTGATTGCCAATAATTGCAGTATAAGTATAAAGTGGTGAGGTACCAATATCACCAAAAACAATTCCAATGGAAACTAAAAATCCTGCAAAAGTTAGTTTTTCAAAATGATTTTTTTTCATGATTCGATTGATTTTGAATGAGGTAAGTAAAAAATCACACTTATACCAATTAATTTTATCAAAGCACCAATTATATCGTTTCCAAGCTAAGAGAAGAAGCCGATCCTAAGTTAGATTTTTGCTTTTTCTCGAAGTTTGTGTTACAGGCTTCATTTTTTAATATTGCTTGATTTCACTTAGTTTTCCATTTGTGAAATATAGCTTAAGCACCCCAGTAAATTCCCAAATTTCGATTTCTCCTTTTTCATTTTTTTTAATTGTTTTATTAAGTGTAATACCGTAAATGTCTTGACACATTTCTTTCGTCATTCCAATAGTTCCTTTTTTGTTAAAAACTAAAGTTCCATAGTATTGACCGTATTTTTTTACTAGCCGATTCAATTCTTCTTTTCGCTCAGCTTCTGATTTTTTGCTTTGCTCTTTAACAACATCTTTTGGTGTAAATACTTCTGTAAACCACCAACGTCCAGAATTTGACTCAATAATATTCATAATGACAGTATCTTTCCCATTTCCTAAAATTGCAATATATTTTAAATCTTGATCTTCGTTTGTTATTTTATCTTCAGGAAATAAATTCAAATCTCTACCTCTAAGTAGGCTAAACCTTCCTTTCCATTCTGTTCCTTTATCAATATAAAGACTACCGTTAATGGTTGATAGAGGAAACTTATCTGCGCCAAAATCTTGATTTGCAATAAACGATGTTTTTGAAATGAATTCATTAAGATACTCATAAAAAGGAACAAGAACAAAAGAATTTGAAGATTCAACAACATAAACTATTTCTCCAGTGTTTTCATCTTTGAGGGTAAACAATAAATATCTTTCGAGATAATCTTTATTATTATCATTAGTTTTAACAAATAATGGAGTTTTGCCAAACTCTTCATCAATTTTTTCGATTATAAAATATCGTTCATTAATAAACTCTCTTTTAAGGAGGTTAATTGAAGGTTCGTCCTTAAAAATAAAAATCTCTTTCTCTTTGTAATCATTTGTATACTTCGGAAAAAATATTTTTAAATTATTATATCTTGAGTAAAATTCTGCTTTGGTTGGTGTTTCATCTTTTGGGGGATTATATCCAAAGTATTCCTCGTAATTTAAAAAGTTTTGATGATTTTCATATATAGGCGCTTTTACAATATCATTTTTTGGATTAGCTTTATCGAGAGAATTACTATTAGTAATTTGTGATGAAACTAAGGATGAACATAATGCAACTAATAAAGTGATAATAGTTTTCTTCATGGTGTTTTGTTTAATGTTTTCCAATAATTGGTTTTAATTTTTTACTAAACATTTTTTCTAATAGAACTAAATAGTCTTTGCTTTCTTTTTCAAAGAAAATTACAGTAAATGATAAATCTATATCTTTTGTTGTTGTATTACCCCATAGTCCAACTTGAAGTCCATGAGATGTTCTTTGTCTGTGATAACCCAAATGTTGAATTAACCTACCCCACGCACAAGACGTAACTTTACCAACATACAAAAATCCGTTATTCTCTTTAAAGTTGTTAATTGCAGGAGTTTTTAATGAATCATTTGCTTTAATTAAATCCAAAATTTCTGTCTTACTTAATTCTTGGTTGATTTGAAAAAAATAAAGAGCGGGATAATCGTTGAATTCTCTTAATGTTTCAAACATTTCTTTGAAGTTTACGTCTTGTGTAATATCATTAGTGATAAAATCTTCTGTGAAATGCTTTGAATCAATGTTAAATTTAAAGCTATCAACGATTTGTCCTTTTGTAATTGCATCAAATATTGAAACGGCTTTTGAAGCTTCTTCAGTTATTAACTTTTTGATTTGATCTATTTGCATCATTAGTGCGTCATTTTGGTTGGTAGTAACGAATTTACATGGCGAATAACATGGAATTTGTTAGCCCAAAAGATAGACAATATTACAATAATACCTTCATAAGTGGCATAAACTTTTGCGAAGTTAAAGTCTTGCAATATAGCAACAAGCCCACAAAATGCCAAAACCATTCCGCTGATAATTCCTGAAAATAGGGGTATGTCATTCACCATCAAAACCAGAGCGTTAGATTTGTTATTAATAAATTCGAAGTTTTTACATTGGAGTTTGATTTATTGATATAGACATTTTGCGGAGAAAAAAAGAATCTGTTTTCAACGCGAAACAAAGCATTATCTGAAATCTTTAAGTTAAAACCTAAACTTGAACTATAAGAACTAAACCCACTTACAGCAGTAATCGGTTTTATTTGAACCGAAGATGGGTCTGAAAAATACTCAGCTCTTGCAGAAATGGAAACCCTCGAACTGACTTTGTAATCGGCAATTACGTTGGCTTGCCCCCAAAACAATTGACTTTTTGTTCCTAAGGAATCTTTAAAATCTTGTCTTCCGAAGTAAACACATGAAGTCATTGACCATTTTTTTCTTTTCCAAATCAAATAAAAATCAGTAAAGTAGCGCGTTTTATATTCGGGTAATTCTAACGAAGTTTCATCTCCAATGTATGTATCCCAATTAAGTAAAATATTTTTATTAGGCCGATACTCAATTTGTGTTCCCACCGAAAGTGGATTATTATTGTCCTGAATTCGTTGCCATCCATTTAATAAATACAAATAAGCACTCCACTTTTGGTTGAAAGGCACTGACAATTTCACTCCTGCAAGATAGTATGGAACGAATTCAGGAGCAAATGAACGTGTGTACATTAAATGATCTTTGGAAATTGCAGATTCGTTGGTGTACGGTGAACTCAATATTCCAGCGTCCACCCATATTTCTTTTTTTTTGGAGAGTTTTACACCAACGTTTGCCTCAATTAAGTTTTTCAAGGAACCTTTTTCTGAAACATAATTATCGTTGATATAAGTTCCAAATCCTGGAACTAAATGTCCCCGAACATATTGATTTTTGTATTTTAAGTCTATGTAAGCCAGGTTGATATTGATTTCATTGTGCCGAGCTGATGAAACACAATACGGTCTTAAAGAGCCATTGGGTTCATTAAAATCATAACCATAATATGTATCTATCAATCCACCAATGGATAATTTACCAACCTGAACAGAATCAAAATTGTCCGTAACTCCTGTATTTACAATTTGGGTAAAAGAGGAGAAATGAACCATAAACAATAGAAAATACAGCAATTTTTTCATATATTTTTTTAAGGTAAAATTGCTATTTTTTTATGAATGTCAAGGGAAATTTATAATTCTGTTTCAGGTTGGATATTGGTTTTTAAAGTCTAAACAAAATGGCAGCAATAATTCTATTTTCAGATTTAACTAAATCGGGTCTCCAATTTGGATCTAAAACCGAAGTTGAATATCCAGTTTGAGAAGTCACACCACCAGCACCAGCAAAATAAGGAACGTTTGAAGCTCGGTGAACGTATTCAATTCTAAATGTAATACTTTGGTTTGGCATCCAGTCTAAATTTGTGGAAACGTCCCAACCTTTGAATTGATCGCCAATGTTCGCACTAAAAGGATAAAGTCCTTCGGTAGTTGTAGGATTGCTTGCATTGGGTAGTGGACTCGCTTGACCTGTTGGATATAAAACCAAATATCTTCCAGGATTCGTCATTACACCTCCTCCAAATGTCCAAGCAAATTTGTTTTTCGCAAACCAAACGCGGTTGTAAAACATTGCACTTGCAAAATATTGTGCCGGTCCTTGAATCGAATCTCCATTTTTGAAACCGTTCACTCCACCGCCTTTTTCGCAACCGAAATCTCCTGTTAATGAGAAAGCCATTCTACTGATTCCTTTTGATTCCGGTTTGTTGTAATAACGCAATAAAATGCTGTTATCTGAGTGGAATCTTTTTCTGTCGGGAAGTCCACCTGCATCCGTTCCGTAATAATTATTTGTAAGCACTTTCAGATTGCTATTTGAGCTCATGTAAGTTATGTTTCCACCGATGCCAGGCATTTTATTGAACTTACCATAACTTTGCCATCCATTGATGATCCACGGTTCAATTTTTAAGTTTTTATTCACGTGAATTTGCAAACGCACACCATTAAAAAACCAAGGAGTATTATCAGATGTAAAAGATGCTTGATACTCCCAGTTTTCTTGTTGATAGTAAGAATTCAAACCAATATAGGACATGAACATTCCAGCATCGACGTTGATTCCATTCAATTTATTGAAATGATAACCAGCGTAAGCTTCACTCAAATAGCGGTAAACATTTGCTAATTGATATTGGCCTTTGTAAGGACTCACGTCATTTCGTGGAACAACAATTGAACGCGTTCCGAACTGAGTCATAAAACGTGCTCTTGCACCTTTGTAATTAAAATCGCCACCAAAATGAAGCGCTGAAAGTTGAACTTCGCTGTTTCTTGCTAATGCTGTGGAACCAACAACTGTATTGTCATTCGGGTTATTGAATGAATGTGTGTAGTTGACATCAATGAGCACACTTGGCGTAAAAAAAGGTATGTTTTTGAAAATGGAAGAATCTCTTCTATCATTTCCATTTTGCCACGATGCGTCAATACCATCAAATGGTTCTCCTTTTTGTTGCGCATTCGCAGGGTTTAAACCCGATAGCCCAA
>RFNX01000499.1 GCA_009926905.1 Flavobacteriales bacterium | reverse complement strand
ATGCAGTAATGATCAAATATCAATAACTTTAGCTGTAAAACAAGGTGGCAACGTTTTTTGGCGTGAGTTTTTGATGCCGTAGGTATCACATATTAATAACTTTAGCTGAAACAAGACCGAAACGTTTTTGGCGTGCGTTTTTGATTAAAAACCATGACAAAAACAAAAATGTAAAATCATCAGTAAAACAACCCTCTAAAAACTTGGAGTACCACCAATAACTCTCACCACTTTTTTCTTTGGAATAATAAACGCAAAATTCACACTTAAATTCTGAAATACTCCGTACTCAAACCCTTTATAATTGTAAGTAGCACCCACCACATACTTTTCCTTGAATGTATAACCCAAAACACCGGAAATAGAACTAGAACCAAGCGTTGTTCCAAACTGTAATTGCTTGTAATAAGCCGATATTCCAACCAAAGAATTGGAAAGTTTTGTTCCAATAAACGCAAGTGTTGTCAATCGCCAATTTTCATTGAGTTTAAAACGATATTCGCCATACAATTGAAGATTTACCTTCGAAGAAATCGTGTCATTGAACCAATAAGTTCGTGCTTGATTGATATTATTGGTTGAAAATCCAGCGCGCCAATTATAACCAACAAACATAAATCCAGCGTTCAATCGCGTTATGAAATTACTTACTACAGGTTTCGGTGTTGAATTATATAGACCATATTGATGAAACTCTGCACCTGCACCAACTGCCAATGATAGCATCCTTGAAATTGGAATGGTGTAATTGACATCAAAATTTAAATAGTAAGAACGATAACCCTTACTTAATTGAGTTTGACCACCCAATCCAAACTGAAAACGTTTCACAGCCAATTTGTTATAAGTCGAAAGATTCAAAGTACCAAATGGTTTATAATTTCTTAAATCGATATTGTAATTTGTCGAGCTAAAAAATTTAGAATTGACCGTTGCAGATGGATTTGAGAGTAATATTTTATTCTCTAAAATCGAAATGGGGCGTTGACCAAAAAGCGTCAAAGGAAACAGAAAAATTGGCAATAATTTCAATCGCAACACTTTGTTTTTTCGTAAGACAAACTAAGTAAGCGATTAGTTACAATCTAATTTCAAAGAATTAACATTCCCAACGTAATGAAAAAACGCGCTTGGCACGCAAATTCACTACTTTTGTCAAAATTTACAGCATGAAAAAATTCGCTTGCTTTACCTTATTGCTAATTTCTATGAAAAGTTTCGCTCAAGTTTCTGAACCAATTGCTAATAAATCTCCCAAAAAATTAACGATCCACAACCATACACGTGTAGATGATTATTATTGGATGAATGAACGCGATTCAAAACCAGTGCTAGAACATCTTGAAGAAGAGAATGCGTATGCGAAAGCATATTTCAAGCCTTTGGAAGGAATGGTGAACACTTTAATTACTGAATTTGACAAACGCATCAATCCAAATGAAGTGAGTTCGCCTTTTAATTTGAATGGTAAAACGTACCAAGTGAAAAATTTGGAAGGAAAAGATTACCAACAAATTGTTCAGGTTGAAAATGGAAAAGAAGTCTTGTTTTTTGACCAAAACGAACGCGCTAAAGGAAAATCCTTTTATGAATTAGCAGATTGGAGCCCTTCTCCAAACAACGAATTGTTAGCAGTAAGCGAGGATTTTGTGGGTAGAAGAAAATACAACATTACTTTTCGTCAAAATAAAAACGGAAAATTCCTGAAAGATAAAATCAGTGATGTAAGCGGTGGAGTTGTTTGGGCGAATGACAACAAAACTGTTTTCTATGTTAAGAAAGACACGGTTACCTTGCGCGAATTTCAAATTTACCGCCACGTCATTGGAAACGATTCAAAATTGGATGAATTGGTGTTCGAAGAAAAAGATGAAATCTACGGAGTTGGCATTGGCAAAACCATCACAGACAAATACATTATTATTCAATCTTACAGTTCAACTACTTCGGAAGTTCAGCTGATTGACGCTAATAATCCTACAGAAAAATCAAGTATATTTTTACCAAGAAAGAAAGGACACATCTACGAAATAGAACATCATACAGATGGTTTTTACATCATTTCAAATGACAATGCGACGAATAAAAAAGTGCTTTTTTCCGCAACAATTCCAACGGATATCAGCCAATGTAAAGAAGTAATTGCTCATAAATCAGATGTGCTTTTAGAGGGAATTGCAACATTCAAAAATTATTTGTTAGTTCAAGAACGCACGAATGGTTTGCTAAAAATCAAGCTTCGAAACATTGCGAGTGGAAAAGAAACATACATTTCATTCGACGAAGAAACGTATTATTTGGGCTTAGGACTGAATGATAATTTTGAAACAGACGAAATTTTCTATTCTTACAATTCATTGACAACTCCTGCTACTGTTTATAAATACAACATGACATCGGGTGAGAAATCACTTTGGTTCAGAAAAGAATTACTCGATAAAACTTTCGATCCTGCAAATTATGTGTCGCAACGAATTTGGGCAACTGCCAACGACGGAACGAAAATTCCAATTAGCATCGTTTACAAAAAAGGCTTGGATTTGGCAACAGCTCCTTGTTTGCTTTATGGTTACGGTTCTTACGGTTATACGTTGCCTGATGTTTTCAGTCCAACGCGTTTGAGTTTGTTAGATAGAGGTTTTGTGTATGCTGTAGCACACATTCGTGGAAGTAAATACATGGGCGAAGAATGGTATGAAAACGGAAAATTCCAAAAGAAAACGAATACGTTTACCGACTTCATTAATGCGGCAGAGTACTTGGGAATCATGAAATACTGCAATTCAGAAAAGATTTACGCACAAGGTGGAAGCGCTGGAGGCTTGTTGATGGGAGCGGTTACAAACATGGCGCCATATTTATGGAAAGGAATCATTTCGCAAGTGCCATTTGTAGATGTTGTGACGACGATGTTAGATGAATCTATTCCTTTAACGACGGGTGAATACGAAGAATGGGGAAATCCAAATGACGCTGATTTTTACTACTACATGTTGAAATATTCGCCTTATGACAACATTCATAAAATGGATTATCCAGCGATGTTCGTGACGACTGGTTATCACGATTCACAAGTACAATATTGGGAACCAATGAAATATATTGCAAAACTGAGAGAATACAGAACGAATAAGAATCCCTTGGTGTTTGATTGCAACATGGATGCGGGTCATGGCGGTGGTTCGGGACGTTCACAAAATCGATTGGAAGTTGCAAAAGTTTATGCATTTATTTTAGGTCTTGAAGGGATTTCTAAATAGTATTTTATTTGTTCTTTTGACGACAATTGTCTTTTCGCAAGACGACAGTTTGTTCATAGATAGTTTCTACGGAAGACGAGTTGTCTATTCCGATTTTGGTTTTAATAACACTCCATTTAGCATCAAATATCCTTTTTCGAAAGATATTGGTAGAATTGTTTATAAAAGTAATTTCAAGCCTTCCATTGGAATAGGATTTTCCTACAAGTGGTTTTCTTTTCGTTTAGGTTTGCCAATTTTTGGTTATTTGCGAGATAAGAAATTGTTTGGAAAAACAAAACAGCTGAATATCGGATTTGATTACACTTTTAAAAAAGTCCATGTTGACTTTGAATTTCGATCGGTTCAAGGCTATGCCATGCACAATGCTATTCGCTGGGATTCAACTTTGACGCCAGATGAACCTAACAAAATTTATCCCTCCATTGGAATTCTAAATTTCTCTTTAAATGCTTGGTATTTCAATGACAAACATTTTAAAGTCAGCGCCTTAAACGGAAAACGGGCACATTACACTAAAAAAGTTCACACCTGGTATGTTAAAGGTACATTAAATGTTTTTGGTGTCGATAACAATGGAAATTCATTGATTCCAATGGTTTTACAAGATTCAAATAATTCAAAAACAGCAGCTTCCACGCTTTCCGCTTTTGACATTGGAGTCATTCCAGGAT
>RFNX01000377.1 GCA_009926905.1 Flavobacteriales bacterium | reverse complement strand
AGCGTAGATATTCATTAATTTTACTCTCAATGGGAGTAGTACAAAGAGACGCAGCGAAAACAACAATCTTATCATTTGTAGGTTTGTCTTTGGGATACCTGAATAAAGCTGTCTTATTCGTTGCTTTATTGACGACTGAGCAAGTGGGATTGCTTAATTTAGTGATTACTGTTTCCATGCTTTTTGCGCAGTTGTCGAATTTAGGAACGATTTATTCTACATGGCGCTTTTTTCCCTTTTTTAGAAATGAGAGCAAAGGACACTACGGTTTTTTATTGATGAATATATTGCTAGTACTTATTGGT
This sequence comes from Flavobacteriales bacterium, assembly GCA_009926905.1. Taxonomy (GTDB): domain Bacteria; phylum Bacteroidota; class Bacteroidia; order Flavobacteriales_D; family Crocinitomicaceae; genus UBA952. The sequence continues at coordinate 10,520 of RFNX01000377.1, read as the reverse complement.
GTAAGTATTTTTGCCTTTTTAATCCTTGCGTTCAATGGGCCAATTGTTGAATATTACAATAAAAAATCGCCACTTTTTACATCTTATTATTTGTGGGTAATTCCGTTGGGAATTGCAAACGTTTTCTTCCTGATTTTTGAAAGTTACTTGCGCGGATTATTTAAGAATGTGCTGCCTGTTTTTTTACAAGAAATTTTCTTACGCTTATTGGTTTTGACAGGACTTATTCTTTTGAGTTTTAAAGTCATCGACTTCCATCAATTTTTCATTTTTCATGCCTTGGTTTATTTTATTCCAAGTTTGATTTTACTAGTTTATTTAGTTCAATTAAAAGAATTATCTTTTTCTATAAGTTCGATAACTGTTCCGCGTCGCTTTCGAAAAATCCTGATTTCATTTAGCTTTTTTAGTTATTTCAATACTTTGGCAACAATGCTTGTGATTTCAATGGATGCAATGATGATCGCTTCGTATATTGGTTTGTCTGCGACAGGAGTATACACAACAATGATTTATTTAACAAGTGCATTAATGGTTCCTTATCGTTCGATAATTCGAGTGAGTTCAACATTTGTGGCAAAACATTGGAAAGAAAGAAACTTGATTGCCTTGCAAGAATTGTATCAGAAATCGTCGTCTGTTGGATTGTTGATTGGTTTACTCGGATTCTTGGTGATTTTTGTTCCAATCCACGAACTATTTACATTTATTAAAGATTACAAATCTGGCATCTATGTGTTTGTAATTCTGATGGTTGGACGAATTTTGGACATGTACAGTGGATTGAATGGAACGATTTTTTCAACTTCACGAAAATTCAAATATGATTTATATTTTACGATTTTACTTTGTGTGATGGTTTTCACTATGAATCTTTGGTTGATTCCCAAATTTGGCATAAATGGAGCTGCGATTTCGACAAGTTTTGCTTATGTTGCCTATAACGTGTTGAGATGCTATTATGTCTATCATTTATTTCGGTTACAGCCGTTTAATTGGTCTCAATTTAAACTTATAGCATTGTTTTTCGCGTTCTTAGGTTTGGTTGAAGTACTTGAATATTTTCAAGTTTTTGAAGATATGAATGTGATTCATACCATTGTTTTAAAAGAAATATTAGTGTTTTCTGGTTTCATTTTTCCTGTTTATTTCTTTAACTTAGAACCTGAAATTATTTCTTATTCGAAGTCGATGTATCAAAAATTGAAAGGAATTATAAGAAAAAGTAAAAATTGACGTTAACATTTCACGAACCGAGCTTATGAAAAAATCTTTTTTTACACTTCTATTTTCATTTTGTGCTTTATTTTCAATTGCCCAAATTGATGTGGATGATTCATTTACGTTGGAAATAGGATTGCCCAATAATTTTGCAAACGCTCCAAATAAATTTATTATGCAAGGTTTGATTTGTGTTTCTCCATCTTACCAATATGCATTCAAAAGTGGCTTAGCAATTGGGGTTGGATTGCATTATACCTATTTTAACATTAACCAATTTAGGGTAAGTGAAAAAGTTTTTGGGGGCATTCACAACGGCGCTGCTTATATTAAAATTGGACATGAAAAATTTTGGGGTGATTTTTTTGGAACTGATTTCGGTGTGAAATTTGGTTACTTAGAAAGTTACGCCAATACTGATTTATTGAGAGCCAAAGGAATGCAATTCAGACGAACTCAAGCATTGTACATTGAGCCAACTTTGGCATTTATTCTCGCTTCTGATGTAAATGCTTCATTTCGATTGACCGTTTCATACCCGTTTTATGGCTATTCTTTTTCTCCGGAAATGATTGGCGTAAGCACAAGTTTAGGATATACTGCCAGTCAAATTGCGAAAACAAACTCAGCCTTGACAGTCGGTTTTGGCTATACGTTTTATTTTAACGGCAAGAAAAGTTCCACTGGAAGTGACGAAGAATAATTGTTTCTGAGCGGTCTGAACCCAATTTTTTAATCGAACTCAGGTTAATATGAAAGGTAGATTTGTGTGGTGTCAAATGGAACAGTCGTTACCTGCTTAATTCCTTGATTATTTGCTCCAATTACATTGTAATATATGGAGTAAGTTGTATTTCCTTTGTTGATACAAAAAATGGAAGTATCTAAAGCTCCGAAATAAATTTGTTCAGAACTTGGGCAACATTCTTCACAATCCTGGTAACCTTCTTGTTTGGTGTATCTCAATTGATCACTAAAAACTGGATTTGCATTTAAAATACGTAATTCTACCCACGATTTTGCTGATGTACTGTAATTTCTAACGTTGTCATTTTCAAGAGATAAATCGGAATAATAGATCGTTTCATCAATTAAAAAATAATTGTTCTTACTAACTCGAATAATGTATTTTTCCATTCGCTCTCTAGGAAATTCAAAGGAATAAGTTCCATCTGCTCCTAAAATAACAGTTTCAATTAATATTTCAGTCGGTGAACCTACAGGAACTTTATACAATTTTAATTCAGCTGAATCAAGTCCTGAATTGAAAGTTAAATCCGAAATTTTCCCTTTTAAAGTAAAATTTCCAGCTCCTTTTTTACAAGAAAACAAAAGTAAAATTGCTAGTGAAATAATCGGAATAAACTTCATTATGAAATAGAGTTTTGAAATTGTTGTAGTTTTTCGCGCGGTACAAAGAAATAATCACCTTCCTCTATTTGATTACCTTCTTCCGAAACAAATTGAAAGCCGCAAATTCCAAATTGAAGGTAGTCGATGTCGTTAAATACCTGAATCAAAGAAGATTTATTCTCTTCTGAAATTTCTATTTGTACAAAAGGACGCTGTGTATTTAAAATAGATTTAATTTCTTGAAAAACAATGCCTTCGTAACCTTCGATGTCACATTTTATGTAATCAATTTTAGGTATTTTACCAATGAATTCATGCGCTTTGACAATCTTCACATCTTGTGTTTTGTGCATTTTTTTCTCTTCCTCTGAATGCGCAATGTGTGGCAAACCTGTACGAATGAAACCATCAGATTCAGGCATCACCATTGTGATACTTCCTTCTTCTTTCCCAAGCGCAACATTGTGAATTTCTACGTTTTTCTTTCCTCCTAAAAAGTGGGTTAAAACTCCATAAAACATAGGAACGGGCTCAATCGCAATTACTTTTCCATCACTTGCTAAACGCGAGAAATTTTTTGCGAAATATCCTAAATTGGCACCTATGTCCACCACAACGAAATCCTTTTGAACGATTTTTTTGACCATATAATGATACTTGAATCGCTTGTCTCCCTTCAGAAATCCTAAATCAAAAAGCAAATAAAACACACGGTGAAGTGTTCGCAAATACGCCTTTTGACTTAAAATTTTCGCTAATAATTTCTTTATTCTTTTCATTCGTAAAACGAAGTTACATTTTTCATTTTACATCAACGGAAAATGGAGGGCAAATAATTAAAATGGAACAATCATTTTTAAGCAGAAATTGCGTCCCATGCTGTAAATTCCCGGGCGATTATTTGGAGTTTGTTGGTAATTTTCAAAATATTTCAAACGACTTAAATGCGATTGATACGCAACGTCGAAAACGTTATTTACTTGTGTTTGAAGTTGAATATTTTTGTCTTTACAATACATAAATTCGAAGCTAAGTTGAACATTTACAAGCGAATAGGAGGGAGTTGATGTTTCCGAATTATTAACTGCTAAATAACGATTCTGGGCTGCATTGTATTCAAATTCGATTGTTGGCGCAATCGCTTTTAGAATTGATTTATTGAAAAGAAATTTGTATGCAATGCTACTCATCGATTTCAGAGGTGGAATTAAAGGTAAAAACTCACCTTCGATTCCTTTGTTTCTGTATTTTTCCTCGCGATTACGACCGTAAACCAAGGCTAAACTGGTATTAAAACGAAATTGTGGTAAGGCACTTGGGTGAATCGCGAACCAAGTTTCTAACCCATATAACTGCGCTTTTGATTGCTTGTATTGATACGTTCTGTTATTTTGAGCATCCAATACTGCATTACCGTTGGAATCGGCGACTAAAGATAAGTAGATAAAATTTTGAACGTGATTATTGAAAATACTGATTTCAGCACTGACATTTTTGAAGTTAAATAATAAGGCCAAATCTTCTTGTAGCGAAAATTCCGCCACAAAATTACGATTTCCTAAATAGATTAATCGCGCCCCTGGATCCAATCCGTTCGAAGCAATTTCAGTGATATTTGGAGCTCTGAATCCTCGACCGATATTGGCTTTTAAACTCACGTTGTTGTTGAAAAAGTAAGAGAGGCCCATACTTGCTGATAAACCGTTAAACAGTTTTGAATACGAAGGAAATTGCAAGGTTGAATTTGTTGTGTCTTGTACTTGTGAATCGAAACCAGTTAAGGAATCATGTTGTAAGTAAAAATCATCAAATTTCACTTTTCGAATGTCAGATCGAACGCCGCCGCAAATGGAAATCTTGTCTTTTTTATACTTGAAATAAGCGAAAACACCGCCGTCAAAAAGCGTGTAATCTGGAATAGTAAAGTTTGTAGCGTTTTGATTTTCATTTGTTTGATAGATTCCATTTAAACCAAAGAATGATTGTACATTATTTCCAATAGGCAAGCTGTATTTGAAGTTGTAATTGTAGGTGTTCAAACGCAAAGACAAACCTGCTTGTTGCACATTTTGTGGATGATTGAATTCTTGTCTTCTGTTTTGCTGAAACGCCAAAGTATAATCGAAATCACCTTTTTTCAATTTGAATTCGCCTTTTGAATACGCACGGTAATGCTGAATATGTTGGTGAATAGGAGCAGTCGAAAATGAATTCAGTTCATCTTCCGAAACGATTGGTCGCAAATGTAAAGTGTCTGAAATCGCATTGTAAATCTGTTTGGTAAATTGTCTTGTCAATGAATCGCGGCTACCATCGGGAATACCTTGCAGATTGTCGTAAAAGCTAAAATTGACATTTACAAGCGCATTTTTGTCTGTAAATCCAAAATAAGTTGAGATGTTCTTCTCGTTGAAATTGGTATTGTAAACCTTTCCATCGACAGCATTTTGGTAATTGCTTGAAATTCGCCACGAACTCCTCAGAGCAAAAGAGAATTTATTCTTTACATAACTCAAGCGCAAGCCATTTCCAATTAGTTTATTATTGCTTTGAAATTCAGAAAGGTAGCGTCCGTGAAATCCATCATTTGTCGAAGTTTTGAAAGGAAATAAACTCACAACTCCAGCCAATGCATCCGTTCCATACATCAAACTCGCTGGACCTTTTATAACTTCTGCACGTTCAATATCATAAGCATCCACTTCAATTCCGTGTTCGTCGCCCCATTGTTGTCCTTCTTGTCGGATGCCGTCGTAAAGTGTCAAAACACGGTTATAACCCAAGCCACGAATGAAAGGTTTGGAGACATTTGGACCAGTTTTAACAGCATTTAAACCAGGTGTATTTTTTGCTAAAACGTCAATAATATTGCTTTCGGAAGAACGATCAATCAATTTTTGTGAAATCGTAGTAAGCGCAATCGGATTTTCTTTATCCAACATCGTTTTGGAAATGGCTTTTATGGTCACTTCGGAATAATCTTTTACGATTTCATTGAGTTTAATTTCTAACGACAGAATTTTTCCGCTTTCCAGATTTACTTCTATTTCTTTGGTTTCAAGTCCACCAGCACTTGCTCGAAGTACATGTTTTCCCGGAGGTAAGTTCTTAAGCTCGAAATAGCCAAATTTGTCTGTTAGTGTGTGGTATTTTGTTTTTAGAATGCCAATAGAAACCATTTCTATGCCTTTTCCATTTGAAACAACTGAGCCAATTATTGAAGTCGTTTGAGCGTTGGTAGAAATTCCAAAATGAATAATCGCTACAAGAAAACAGTATTTTAGTAAGTATTCTCTCAAGTCTAAAAGGCTTTGTGCAAAAATACGTTATCCTCTATGAATAATATGTATTTTTCTTAGAATAATTCTGAATAAGCTAAATCCCTACTTCTTAAAAGCGCTTTCGTATGATTCAATCCATTTTTCGACAGAGACTTTTGCAATCAGTTCGGCGATTAAATCGTAAGGAATATCGTTCATTTTTTTGAAGCGAATGCACGATTTTCCTATGTCCAGTTTCGATTTGCTGTGTTTTGGAAATTCATCTACAAACCAATTTAATAAGTCGGGATTGGCATAAACGCCCATGTGGTACAAGGCAATGAAATTCTTTTGATTGGCAAGATTTATCATTGGTAAAGGCAATTTCGGGTCGCAATGATAGCCTTTTGGATACAAGGAATGCGGCACCACATAACCTATCATTCCATAACTGATGCATTCTTCAAAACCTGTAGGTAAATGCTTCAAAATCGTTTCCCTTAAACGATTAAAAGCTTCCTTTCTTTCGTCGGGAAGCTTCTCAATATAGTCTAGTACTGTCATATTTTAATTAGATTTCAGTTCTACCTGGATACACTTTCAATGCTTCACGCAAACAAATCACAGCGTTTTTCAACGATTCTTGATTCAATACGTAAGCGATTCTTGCTTCATTTTGTCCAGCTCCTTTTGTTGCGTAGAATCCATTTGCAGGCGCCATCATTACCGTTTGACCTTCAAATTCGAAGTCTTCTAACAACCATTGACAGAATTTTTCAGCATTGTCTACTGGGAACTTCGCAACGCAATAGAAAGCACCACTTGGTTTTGGACAGAAAACTCCTGGAATTGAGTTCAAACCATTAACCATGATGTTTCTTCTTTCAACGTATTCCGCAACCACATTGTCAAAATACGATTGAGGAGTGTTCAAAGCTGCTTCTGCTGCAATTTGATCGATCGTTGGAGGAGAAAGCCGCGCCTGACCGAATTTCAATGCTGCTGCCATCACTTCTTTGTTTTTAGAAATCAAAGCTCCAATTCGTGCACCACACATTGAGTAACGTTTTGATACGGAATCAATCATGATAACATTGTCCTCAATTCCTTCCAAATTCATCACTGAAAAGGGTACGGCACCATCGTAGCAAAATTCTCTGTACACTTCGTCTGCATATAAAAAGAGGTCGTGTTTTTTTACCAAGGCTGCCAATTGCAACAATTCTTCTTTCGTGTACAAATAACCAGTTGGATTTCCAGGGTTACAAATAACAATAGCTTTCGTTTTAGCAGTGATTTTTTTCTCAATTTCTTCCACTGGAGGCAAGGCAAAACTACTTTCAATCGTAGCTGTCACAGGAACTACAGTTAATCCTGCCGTAACAGCAAAACCGTTGTAATTCGCGTAAAAAGGTTCTGGAATGATGATTTCATCGCCTGGGTTACACGTCGTCATAAATCCAAAAATCAAAGCTTCCGAACCACCTGTTGTAATGATGATGTCTTCCGGTTGAACGTTGATTCCAGTTTTAATGTAGTAAGCTGATAAACCATTTCTGTAGCTTTCAAATCCAGCAGAATGACTGTATTCAATCACTATTCTGTCTAAATTTTTTACAGCGTTTAGAGCCACTTCAGGCGTTTCGATGTCGGGTTGACCAATATTTAAATGGTAAACAACTTTTCCAGCTTTTTTCGCTTTTTCAGCGTAAGGAACTAATTTTCGAATCGGAGACGCAGGCATTAATTGCGCTTTTTCTGAAATTTTTGGCATATCTAATTTTTGAGTTGAGCAAATTTAATGATTAATCCTTTTTAGGTCGATTTAGAATGGAATAATTCCACTTTTCTAATTTCGGACCGATGAAAAAATAAATGAAATAAGCTGTTAACGTTCCTATCAATGAACCAACGAATACGTCTTCGAAGAAATGTTGAGAAAGGTAAACTCTTGTAAAAGCAAAGGAAATCGCAGCCAATAAAAACACCATTTGCCAACTTTTTTTCGAAGAATAAAACAATACAAAAACAGTAAAAAGTGCAAAACAACTCGTAGAATGTCCTGACGGAAAGCTGTTTGCAAAATGATATGTCAAACCGTCAATTTTATGGAAATCGGCTACATTTTGAAAGTGATGCATCGGACGAAAATGAGATGCGTAAACGAAATGTTTTAAAAACTGAGTAATTCCAGCTGAAAGTAAAAATGAAAGCAGAAAAACAACACTTTTTTGAATGCTAATGAATAGAAAAATAAGTGCAATAATTACAAAAAACAAACCGTCACCGACGTTAGTTGCATATTTTGCAATTGTATCTAAAAAAGATGTATGATAACTGTTTAAAGCTTGATGCAATTCCAGTTTGGGCGTAAATAAAATGAGTAGGAGAGATGCAATCCAAAAAATAAGAATTCCGTAACTGTAAAAAGGTTGTTTAGAAAACATGTTCAAATTTAGCTATTGCTTTTTGAATCCTTGATCATAATGCTGAATAAAACGGCATCGTATGCGAAATGTGCGGCGATACAAAACCAAATGCCAAAGAAATCAAACCCCAAAGCAATCAAGAAAATAAATGGCAACACAATCAATCCATAAACTGAAAAGCGCCAATTCCAAGGATTCAAATAACCGTGCAATGCAACAAATAAAATGGCAACAATCCACCAACCTAAATAGGGTTGTATGCCCGAACGAAAAAGCAATTCTTCGCCAATTCCGGCGCAAAGTGAAAGGAAAATCCCATCTCTAAATTTCAAATTCATTTGTGCAACGAGCACATCAATTTTGGTTGGAACGGTCTCAAAAAATGGCTCTTGCATGATGATATATGCCAAAAGTCCGTAAACAAAACCAAGTTCCAATCCGAAGCCAATCGGAATGATTTGAATGTTTTCTGGTTCAAGGACGTGGATAATGCTATCTCCATCAATGAAATAACGCAACAAAAATCCTGGAATCGGAAAAAGAAGCAAAGTTATCCAACCGAAAAATAGAATTTTTGAGCGCAAATTCATTTATTTAAGAGTGAGCGAAAGTACGAAAGAAAATGTGCGAACTGTTCTTAACAAACTATAATTTTTCGTTTTGTCTTTTCAGTTTTTATTATTGTTTAATTATCGTAACCTTGGATCAGAAACAAAGAATGAAATGGATAAACATCAAAAAAAAAGGATTGAAGTGAAATACGACTCTATAAAAACTTCCGATACAATATCAGGTGAAGAAATTGATTTTTTAATAGGTAAAGAAATAAAAAAAGGCAAATTTTCAAAAACACTTTCTAACTTTCTACGTCTGCATTTTTCGCTAATTTTGGCGTCTTAATTATTTTCAAAGTTAAATGCAATCATACATCCATAGCAATTCGAACATTGCACTGAAATCAATCGCAAATACATTACAGCTTTTAAACGAAGGCGCCACAGTTCCTTTCATCGCGCGCTATCGTAAAGAAATGACTGGTGGTTTGGACGAGGTTGAAATTGCACTCATTCGCGACTTGGCAAAGAAATATGAAGAATTAATTGCGCGTCAACAAACGATTTTGAATTCCATTGAAGAACAAGGGAAATTGACACCTGAATTAAAGGAAAAAATCACTACTTGTTTCGACTCCATTATACTGGAAGACCTTTATTTACCTTACAAACAAAAACGCCAAACGAAAGGCGATAAAGCGAAAAAACTTGGTTTAGAACCGTTGGCAAAAATGATCATGTCACAGCGCGGCGGCGACCCAATTTATATGGCTGATAAGTTTGTGAAAGGTGATGTGGAAGACGAACAAATGGCAATCGACGGAGCAAAAGACATCATCGCAGAATGGATCAATGAAAATGGAGCAGCAAGAGCCAAAATTCGTCATTTGTTTCAACGAAAGTCTTTACTGGCTTCAAAAATGGTGAAAGGAAAAGAAGAAGAAGGTGCGAAATACCGCGATTATTTTGATTTTTCGGAACCGTTATATAAATGTGCTTCTCACCGATTATTGGCTTTGGTAAGAGCTGAACGCGAAGGAATTATTTCTTTAAAAGCACAACCGGATCAAGAAGAAGCCATTGAATCGTTGGAACGTTTTTTTTTGAAAGGAAACGACGCTTGTGCCAAAATTGTGGGAGAAGCTTGCAAAGAATCCTACAAACGTCTGATGTGTCCTTCGTTGGAAAATGAAATCTTAAATGAAGCGAAAGAGAAAGCTGATAAAGAAGCCATTAAAATATTTACAACCAATTTGCGTCAATTGTTATTAGCACCGCCTTTGGGTTCAAAGCGAATTTTAGCAATCGACCCGGGATTTAGAACAGGCTGTAAAGTAGTCTGCATCGACGAATCAGGCGATTTATTAATGAACCAAACGATTTATCCGCATCCACCGCAAAACGAAAGTTCGGCAGCAAAATCAAAAATTGCGCAGTTCGTTCAAGCTTATAAAATTGAAGCAATTGCCATTGGTGATGGAACTGCCGGTCGCGAAACGGAAGCATTAATTAAGCAAATTCGTTTCGATCGTGATTTAGAAGTGTTTGTCGTACGCGAAGATGGAGCATCAATTTATTCAGCGAGTCCCATTGCACGCAAGGAATTTCCAATGTATGATATAACAGTTCGCGGTTCAGTTTCTATCGGTCGTCGATTGATGGATCCTTTGGCGGAATTGGTAAAAATCGACCCAAAATCGATT